>JAJRBS010000123.1 GCA_028679325.1 Methanoregulaceae archaeon
AGGCAGGAGGTACAACCCTGATGCTTGACCGCTGCCCGGGATCCGCAAATCTCCGTACCCCGACACTCGCCATAAAAAAATGCCCCCGGTGCGGGGAAGAGATCGAGGTCTTCTCGACCGATGTCACGGTGCCCTGCGGGAAGTGCGGTTTCGTTGTCTACAACGATCTGCTCTCCTGCGTCCAGTGGTGCAAATATGCAAGGGAGTGCGTGGGCGAGGAGACTTACCAGCGGCTTATGGAGAAGAAACCGGATGAGCAACGGTGAACGTTTCTCCTTTCTCTTCCGCCGGATATACTCTTTTCAGCGTTCTGCGTCACCACCAGGAAACCCGCGGTGCAGCCCGTATTTCCGTGCACTCGAAAGAGCCTGCCGGTATTCATCATCGGTGATCTCCCGGACGAGGGGTCCGAACCTGGCGTTCCGGGCGATACAATCCCGGCACTCTGCTGAACGGTTGTACCGGTACTGGTCCATGATGTTCACGTAAGCGTCCTTTGACACCCGCTCACCGATGAACCGCAGAATCTCATCTGTGCCGGCCAGGTCACCGGGAAGGACCAGGTGGCGGATGATCAGGCCCCGGACCGCGGTCCCGTCCTCGATCACCAGGTCTCCCACCTGCCGCTGCATCTCGGATATGGCCTCCTGCATGACGGCCACGTACCCGGGAGCGTCGGAGAGGGCCCAGGCTGTCTCCTCGTCACCGTACTTGGCATCCGGCATGTAGATGTCAAAGACACCGTCAAGGAGCCGGAGGGTCTCGAGAGTATCGTAGGTACCGGTATTGTAGACCAGGGGGATCGACAGTCCCTTCCCGGCGGCGATGGCTGTCGCCCGGAGGATCTGGGGAACGAAGTGGCTCGGGGTCACGAAGTTGATGTTGTGGCAGCGCCGCTCCTGGAGGGAGAGCATCATGCCTGCCAGATCTTCACAGGAGATCCCGTCTGCCTGCAGATGCCTGCTGATCGAATAGTTCTGGCAGAAGACACACCGCATGTTGCAGCCCGAGAGAAATATTGTGCCGGAGCCGTGCCTGCCGATGAGGGGCTGCTCCTCACCGAAATGGGGTCCGGAGCTTGCCACTTCAGGGAGGAATCCTCCGCTGCAGTATCCCCGCTCTCCAGCGGTCCGGTCCACCCTGCAGTTCCGGGGGCAGACGGTGCAGGAGGGGAGGAGGGCCATGGCCTTGTCCGCCCGCCGTTTGAGTTCACCGGATTCGAAGAGGTGGATGTAGGAGGGCCGGGACATCACTGGGAGTATCAGACTCATGGATGAAGAAGTCACCGGGGGACTATCCGCCGTTGAACAAAAGGAATAAACGCAGGAAGATCTATTGGACATGTATAAGACGGACAGGTGATCTTCCGATGGTAAATCTGACTGCAGAGATGAAAGAGGCCTTCGGGAAGGTGAAGCTCTTCCCGGTGGCCACCGCTTCAAAGAGCGGGGTGCCGAACGTCGCTCCCATTGCCTATGTGATGCTGATGAGTGATGACACCATCTGGCTGGGGGACAACTTCATGCACAAGACGTTGGCGAATGTGAAAGAGAACCCCCACATGGCCATCTATGTTTATGATCCTGACAGCAAGAAGTGCTTCCAGGTCAAGGGAAAGGTTGAAGTGAAGACCAGCGGCCCGGACTACGAGAAGATGAAAGGGATGGTCAAGGCCAAGAAACCTGAGCTCCCGGCCAAATCGCTTCTCATCATGAAGGTGACCGAAGCTTTCCAGTGTGCTCCCGGTCCTACCGCAGGAACCAAACTCCTCTGATCATTTATTTCTTTTTTTTTCAACCGGTATGAATCGCCATTCCGGGGGACCGGGCTCTGGCGAAAAAAAATTTCAGGAGGGGAAGGTCCCATAGGCTGAAAAGAGCTGGGAGAACGGTCCCCGAATAGCAACCGATGCATTCGCTATTGTGCTGTTATCTCCGGACCTGATGGCGTTTTTCAGGTTTTCAATAGCCGCAGATTCGTTGTTGATGAGTAACTGTATCTGGTCGACCTTTGACTGGTTGAAATCGAAGAGATCGGCACTGATATTACCGCCGCTCACGTTCCGCCACCGGGCCTCGGCTTCAGGCAGAGTTGCGGCGATAAGGGGGACGTTCACCTCTCCTAGGGGCCGGTTGTATGCTGCCAGGTAAATTCTCTCCATCGGATCATGGAAGAGCGTCAGGTTGTCGATGAAGTAGGTGATGTGGTTCCGCGTCCGGAGATCGAGCATGGTCAGCCGGACCTGTTCCAGTTCGGTATGGGCTCCGGAAAGATTGCCTTCGTTAATCCGGATATTGGCACGCCTGATCGTCATGTTCACGGTCTCAAGATCGGTATTCCATAAAGGATCCGCCGGCACATGCCCTGTGTACCGTGCCTGGAAAGTAGTCCATGCGGGGAGGAGAGTATCCATAGCCTTCCGGGATGCCGCCGAGTTGTTCTGCGAGGTGAGGGCAAGCACCGGGATGTATGCCTTATCGAGGGAGGCCATGTCCCTGAGCATAGTTACGGACGGACCGTTCTGCTGGCCCTGTCCGGGCACCATGGTCACGGTGACCGATGGAGACGGGACGGTCGTGTTTCCTGACGGTCCCATGACACATCCCGCGGTCAGAATTGCACCAATACAGATCAGGCCTGCAAATGCAGGTAACAGGAATCGTAAAGTTGAGTTCATATGACATACCTCACCTGCAGATGACACGGACTTGTTAAAGAGTTATTGGTTCATCTTTTTTTGGCACCACCACCCCCCGGTTTCTCAGGATATTTTTGGAAAATAGGGGCGGATTAAACCCTGGAATCCAGATCCGGGAGCAGGGTATTAAAAACGACGGACCGGCAAGAAAGGGATACTGGCAGGGCTAAAACGTGATAAACCGGGAGGCGGGTGTCCGAGCCTCTACGATATCTCGACAGCATACTCTCTGAAGGGATCCCCGATGACAAGAAACAGGAGCAGTGCAAACAGGATACCTATCGAAAAGGTCAGGAGCTTCGCTCGTCTGATAAGATTTGAAAAGAAAAGGGATATTGAACTCAGACGGATTTTACCGCGAGCTCGACATCCTCTTCCTTGATGGTCTTTCGACCAGCATGCATCGCCAGCTTGTTCGATTCCCTAGCAAGACAGGCAATGTAGTCTTCTGCCTTCTCGAGAAGAGCAACGGCGGCGTCGCTTCCGACCCGCTCAGCACCGCTCTTCTTCGCGATACGTACAACTGCTGCAATAGGTAAATCTGCCACCTTATTACCTCAAACTAATAAATAGCGTTCAGATATTTATACCTTTATTCCAAAAGCCGGTGAAAGGGTCACATAGGAGGTTTTATATATGACTGCCAGTAATTTTTTGGCCCGTCAGGCCGTGCACGGAAGCGGGAATGAACCCTCATACCGGCATGATCGCGGATGAATGACCCCCATCACGCATTCCCGGGCAGGAAATGGGGCTTGCTGAAAGCCACGTGCCGCATATGGGCAAGGGTCCCGGCCAGGCTCGCAAGAACTCGATCCAGCCGAAATGAAGGGTCGCTTCCGGAAATGCCCTACTCGATAAACCGCTCGAGAGCGATAGCACCGAGATTTCCCACCGTTTCCAGCGTCTCCAGGAGGTCAGCCGGCATCTCCAGCATCTTCGGGCTGAAATGAAGACCGATGACCCCGATGGTCGCCTTATGGGCCTTGAGGGGGACATACGTGCCCGATGCCCAGGAGAGGGTGCCTGTCCCCTTCCCGGCAGGGAGCCCGTTCTGGTAGGTCCAGACTGCAATGGTATCTTCCTTGGCGGCATTCGGGTAGTCCCGGTCACCGGCTGCGACCTTGAGTAATCCATCGGAATGCAGGTAGATGTTAACTTTCTCGGCTCCAAGTTCCTTCCCATGGGCGGTCAGAAGGTTCAGGACTTCTTCCAGATCCTTTGCCTCGGCTAATCCCCGTGAGAGGCCGGCCAGGGCCGATGATTTCACTTCGCTTCTCCAGATCTGCTGGGCTACGTACCGGAGTCTGCTGGCAAGGTAACTGACCAGGAGCGCAATGACGACGTAGCCCACGAAGGAGATGAAGTATTCCCAGTCGCTGACCGATAGGGTATAGTAGGGCTCGACAAAAACGAAAGCAAAGACCAGGATACTGAATATGGCGGTGAAGATCGACGCCCCGTACCCGAAGAAATAGGCGACGAGAACCACCGGAATGAGCTGGATGATCAGCATGTTTGGCTCGGATATCGTGCCAAGGAGCAGGTAGTTGACGAGCGTGGCGGCGGCCACACCAACAGACCCGATCAGGTAATGCCGGGGCAGGAGGCGGGGGAGCTGCCAGTGGAGGGGAGTCTGGGATTCTGATTTCCAATCGAAGAGGTAGATATCGACCCCCTTCGCCGACCGCATGACCCGGTACACGGGTGAGATAAGGATATCGAGCCCCCGCGGCTTCCCGAGGATGATCATGGTGACATTATGGGCCTGGGCGTAGCGTACCAGCTCGTCTGCGATGCTGTTTGCCGGGTACCGGACGATGTGGCCACCGAGACTATGGGTGGTGCTGAAGGCCTCCTCGAGCCAGGCCTGTTCCTGGTCCGAGAGCCGGGAGTATTCCTCTGTCTCCACATACAGCACCTCCCAGTCAGCATTCAGCCGGACCGACATCCGGTAGGCTGCCCGGACCATCCTCTCCGCGTAGGGACCCGGCCGGATGCCCACGAGCACCCTCTCTGTCGCCGGCCAGGGACGGTCGATGGCCTTCAGGCGCTTGTGGAGGAGCATCCGCTGGTCGGTCACCCCTGCCACCTGCCGGAGGGCGAGCTGCCGCAGGGCCATGAGGTTGCCAGTCTCAAAGAACCGGGTTACGGCTTCGGAGGCCATATCCTTGACATAGACCTTCCCTTCCCGCAACCGTTCCTGCAGTTCATCGGGAGGTATATCGATGAGCTTGATATCGTCAGCCCTCTGGACCAGGGTGTCGGGGACAGTCTCCTTCACCGTTACGCCTGTGATTTGCCGAAGTGCGTCGTTCAGGCTCTCGAGGTGCTGGATGTTGAGGGTGGTGAAGACCGATATCCCGGCATTCAGGAGCTCCTCGATGTCCTGGTAGCGTTTGAGGTTCCGCATGCCCGGGGCATTGGTGTGGGCGAGCTCGTCGATGAGAACGATCTCCGGTCGGAGTGCGAGGAGGGCATCGATATCCGGTTCCCGGAGCGTCATTCCTGCGTAGGAGATCCCCCGGACAGGGATAGAACGGATCTGCCGGGCGAGCGCATCGGTATCGACCCTCCCATGCGTCTCCACGTATCCGATCACCACGTCATGCCCCTCGGAGCGCCGCTGGATCCCGTCAGACAGCATGGCGTAGGTCTTTCCGACCCCCGCGGCATACCCAAGATACACCGTGAACTTCCCCCGGCTCTTCTTCCTCTCCTCCTCGTTCGCGATGGTGAGGAATTCTTCGGGAGAAACCCGGTTCTCGGGTCTCCCGGAAGACCCTTCCCTGGTGCCAAGAAACGGGAGAATGGCCGGCATTCACGACTCTCCGGGTGGGGAGGAGAGCGGGTAGCGATTGTCAAGGTCACTGTTCATCAGGAAGACATTCACGTACGGCTCGACAGAGAGAAACGGCAGGCCCTGTTCGGCATGAGATAGGACGAAGGCTTCGAGATCGTCTTCCGTCATATTCCTCTCCCGGGCAACGACCGGAACCTGGGCGAGAGCAGCGGCAAGGCTGATGTGGGGGTCGAGCCCGCTGGCCGAAGACATCACCAGGTCGGAGGGGAACGGTGCCGGGACCTGCCGTGTTTTGAGATCGGCTATTCTCGCATCAATCGAGGAGAAGAGCGCCGGGTTCGTGGGCCCGAGATTCGATCCCCCGGAAGCCTTCCCGTTGTAGGGAGACCCTGCCGTGGCTGAAGGACGCCCGATGAAATAACCACGGCCGGAAAACTCCTGGCCGATCAGCAGGGATCCCCGGACTGTCCCCACCGTTCCGGTTACCAGGCTCCCTCCTGCCTGGTAGGGAAAGACGGCCGTGCCGATGGCGGTGATCACGAGAGGGTAAAGGATCCCGGTGAGGAGGAAGAGGACAAGGAAGAGGAGCAGACCGGTCTTCAGATCCTTTCTCATAACGCACCCTTCATACCAGAAAAACTCCTGAAATGAGCATATCGATCAGTTTTATTCCGATGAACGGTGCGATGACCCCCCCGAGACCGAAGATTACCAGGTTGTAGGTGAAGAGCTGCCCGGCCGGCATCGGCCGGAATTTCACCCCGGTAAGGGCCAGCGGTATGAGCAGGGGAATGATGAGGGCATTGAATATCACCGCTGCAAGAATGGCAGAGTAAGGGCTCCCCAGGTTCATGATATTCAGGGCCCCGAGACCTGGGTACATGACCATGAGGACGGCGGGGATGATCGCAAAGTACTTGGCGATATCGTTGGCGATGGAGAAGGTGGTCAGCGATCCCCGGGTCATCAGGATCTCTTTTCCGATCTGGACGATATCCAGGAGCTTCGTCGGGTCGCTGTCAAGGTCGATGATGTTTGCCGCTTCCCGTGCCGGCTGGGTGCCGGAGTTCATGGCCACGCCGACATCGGCCTGTGCCAGGGCCGGGGCGTCGTTCGTCCCGTCTCCGGTCATGGCCACCATGTAGCCTTTCGCCTGGTTCTCCCGGATGATACGGAGCTTGTCCTCAGGCTTCGCTTCGCCGTAGAAGTCGTCGACCCCCGCTTCTGCGGCTATCGCGGTCGCGGTCAGGATATTATCCCCGGTGATCATCACCGTCCGGATCCCGACCTTCCGGAGGTCAAAGAACCTCTCCCTGATCCCCGGTTTCAGGATGTCCTTCAGCTGGACTGCCCCGAGTATCTTTTCGTCCCGGGATACGAGGAGAGGGGTCCCGCCGTCACCGGCGATCCGCTCCACGATACCGGGCATATCGGGGGGCACGATCCCTCCAAGCCCGCTCACCAGGGCGATGATGGCATCCGGAGCACCCTTCCGGTACCGGACACCCCCGATATCTACTCCGCTCAGGCGCGAGTGGGCGGAGAAGGGGATGATGGTGCTGTCCGGGGGGAGCACGAGGGAAATGCTTTCGTGCTCCTTTGCGACCAGTTCGACGATGCTCTTCCCTTCGGGGGTCTCATCGGCCAGGGAAGAGTGCAGGGCGGTTATCGCAAGATCTTCTGCGGAAACACCGGCGGCAGGGATGCAGGCGAAGGCCTTCCGGTTCCCGAGGGTTATGGTCCCGGTCTTGTCGAGGAGGAGGACATTCACGTCCCCGGCGGCCTCAATAGCCCTCCCGGAGAGGGCAACGACGTTCCGGCGGAAGAGCCTGTCCATCCCGGCTATCCCGATGGCCGGCAGCAGGGCGGCAATGGTGGTCGGCGCGAGGCAGACGAAGAGAGCAGTCAGCACCGTGACCGATGCCGGGGCCCCCCGGCCGGTGACATCGGAGCTGTACACTGTCACCGGGTAGAGGTTGAGGACCACAAGGAGGAAGAGACCGGTCAGCGCGACAAGAAGGATCTCGAGGGCGATCTCGTTCGGTGTCTTCCGCCTCCTCGCTCCCTCCACCATGGAGATCATCCGGTCCAGGAACCCCTCTCCCGGCGATGCGGTCACCCGGACGATGATCTCGTTGGCGATCACCTTGGTGCTGCCCGTCACTGCGCTCCGGTCGCCCCCCGCCTCCCTAACCACCGGGGCAGACTCACCCGTGACTGCTGCCTCGTTCACCAGAGCGGCACCGGCAACGACCTCGCCGTCGGCCGGGATCAACTCTTCTGTCTTTACCAGAACCAGGTCGCCCTTCATGAGCGACCCGGACCCGACGTCTTCGGACGGAGCGGTGAAAGAGGGGGTTGCGATGCGGTGGGCGGTAACCTGGGCCTGGGACTGGCGGAGCGAGGTGGCCCGGGCCTTTCCCCTCCCTTCAGAGATCGCCTCCGCGAAGTTCGAGAAGAGGACGGTCAGCCAGAGCCAGACCGACACCAGACCGGTGAAGGCAACCGGTTCCGCAGGAGCCCCGGATGCGAGCCCCCACAGGAAACTGCCGGTGGTGATGATGCTCCCCAGTTCCACCGCAAACATAACCGGGTTATGGACCTGCACCCGGAAATCGAGTTTCCTGAAGGCATCGACGCACGCGGCAGACAGGATTGCCGGGTCGAGACTGCTGACCTTCGTGAACTTTTTCCGGGCCAAATTCACCCTCCTCCGATCATGATGAAATACTCAGCCACCGGTCCTGCGGCCAGGATAGGGAAGAACGTGAGACCGCCGACGATGATGATGACCCCGATGAGCCATATGACGAACATCGGTGAGTATGTCGGGAGAGTCCCTATCCCGGGTGGGACCGTCTTCTTTTTGGCGCAGGAGCCGGCAAGGGCGAGCATGGCCACGGCCGGGACGAACCTGCCGATGAGCATGACGATCCCCCCGGAAACAAGGTAGAAGGGATCTGCGGCGTTCAACCCGGCGAATGCCGAGCCATTGTTGTTGGCCATGCTCCCGAAGGCATACATCACCTCGGAGAGCCCATGAGCACCGGGGTTGAAGATGGCTGAGAGCCCGATCTCTGTGACGAGTGCGATTCCGGCAAAGACAAGGATCAGGACGTTCGGTGTGAGTATGGTCACCAGGGAGAACTTCATCTCGCGGGCCTCGAGCTTCTTCCCCAGGTACTCGGGGGTCCGGCCGATCATCAGGCCGGCGATGAAGACCGCTATCAGGGCGAACGCGATCATGGTATAGAATCCCGAGCCGACACCGCCGAAGATGATCTCGCCGAGGAAGATGAGGGTCATCGGGATCATCCCGGCCAGCGGCGTGAGGGAGTCATGCATGGTGTTGACTGCACCACAGGAGGTCGCTGTGGTGGTCATGGCAAAGAGCACGCTCGGCCCGAGACCGAAACGGACTTCTTTTCCCTCAAGGTAGTCGCCGGAGATGTCTTTCCCGTCCAGCAGGGGGTTTCCTGCCGATTCGGTGGAATAGATCGCCGCGAAGGCCAGAATGAAGATGATGACCATGACCGCATAGAGCGCGAACCCCTGGCGGCGGTCGCCGGCCATCCTGCCGAAGGTGAACGGCAGCGCGGCGGCTATCACGAGAATGGCGGCGATCTCGACGATATTTGTCAGGGGCGTGGGATTCTCGAACGGGTGTGCTGAGTTCGCGTTGAAGAAACCCCCGCCGTTTGTCCCGAGTTCCTTGATGGACTCCTGGGAGGCGACAGGACCCATGGGGATGGTCTGGACGCCGGCGGCGGGATCGAGGGCCTGGGCCGCCACATACGGGTCATAGTTCTGGATAACTCCCTGGGAGATGAGAAAGATGGCCAGGATGAGGGCCAGCGGGACGAGGACATAGAGGGTGATGCGGGTCAGGTCCACCCAGAAGTTGCCAAGGCGATCGGTCTCTACCCGGGTCATTCCCCGGATCACGGCAATCGCCACCGAGATACCGGTTGCAGCAGAGAGGAAGTTCTGGACGGCCAGCCCGGCGGTCTGCGTCAGATAGCTTGCCGTCGCTTCACCGCTATAGGCCTGCCAGTTGGTATTGGTCACGAAACTGACGGCGGTATTGAAGGCCAGTTGCGGTGAAAATCCCGGGAAGTTTTCGGGGTTGAGGAAGAGCCACCCCTGGGCGAGCAGGATGAACAGGAGCACCGCGAGGCCGATAGCGTTGAAGATCAGCATCGCCATCGCATAGCCCCGCCAGTCCTGCTCGTCAGAAGGGTCGGTCCCGATAAAGCGATAGATCTTTTTTTCAACCGAATCGATGATTCGGAACCGGGTGGCAGGCACCCCGGTCATCACCAGGAAGAGATAGTGGCCGAGTTGGTAGGCGATAAAAGTTATTATGAGGATGAAAAGAGCCAGCCCTGCAAAAACACCCAGATTGAACGTGATGTATCATCCCCGCCCACGGAGTGCCTTCCGATGAGGCAAGACCGTATATATGCAGATAGGGAAGTGATATTCCATCCATCCTTAAAGGGTTTCCCCTCCCAGGAAAAAAGACGGGCTGGTCGAAAGAACGATGATCAGGACGACTGCCCGTTCCCCAGCCTATCGAGCATCTCCTGTGCGATCGCCCTCACGAAGCCATTCCTGTCCCTGCAGGCCTCGTCAAGCGGCCCTCTGGCCCTCTCGTCACCGATGGCCCCCAGGGCCACGACACAGGCGAACCGAACGTCATGGTCCGGGTCTTCAAGTAACCTGACAAGGTGCTCGTAGGCCCGTTTGTCTCCTATCTCACCGAGCGCGTCCACGGCTGCCAGTCTGACCTTCTTATCGCTGTCCCGGAGATTGCTGACCAGGTAATCGACCGCAGGCGGGCCGAGTTTTCTTTGGTCAGAGATTGATCTCCATCGCTCTGTTCCGGTCGTCTCCGATGGCTCTTCCAGTCTTCCAGTCATGAAAATTCCCCCTGTATCCACGAGGAAAAAAAGGCAGTGTTCAGCTGTCCCGGTATTGGGCCTCGAGAAATAGTGTCTGAGGTATAAGGGGACATCTGCAGGGAAAGACATAAATATTTCCTCTGAGGAAGCAGGAACTCCTGCCATCGTTGTATCCCGATCCCGGGAGGTGCTTTCAGTGCCTCTTCCTCGGTGTCCGCGGAAAGGCCAAGGCCACGTGGGACCCCTGAAAGATCCCTGCTCCCGTCTTCGGTGAGAGTATGCAGAAAATATCATGGTGCCGTCAATCCTTCCCGACTTTATGCTGGGCTCTCTCCGTCCAGTTCCTTCAGCATCCCGATGAAGAGGATGAAGGCCGCGGCCTCGAGCGGGTCGTCAATGGTCGCAAACCTCCCGGTCCCGGAGTCCTCGAGCATCCGGACCAGCCGCTGCCCGAAGGGCTGCTCCTGGATCCTGAGCGCCCG
>JAJRBS010000132.1 GCA_028679325.1 Methanoregulaceae archaeon
TGCACTCGGCACGATGCGACCCGGGAAGGTGGCCGTCGGACGCGACACCCGGACATCGGGACCCTCGCTGGCCGCCGCCCTCAAGGGTGGTCTGATGGCCACCGGCTGTGTTGTAACCGACTGCGGTATCCTTCCCACGCCGGCTCTCCAGTACCTTGTGCGAGAGGGATACGATGCCGGGGCGGTCATAACCGCCTCGCATAACCCGCCGGAGTACAACGGCGTCAAGGTCATCGAGCCGGACGGGACAGAGATGGGGGACGAGGAGACCATCAGGCTCGAGGAACTGGTCCTTGACCGGAAGCCGGAGATCGCTCCCTGGGACGCTGTCGGTACAGAGTTCCCCGGGCCCGAACTTGTCCGGAAGTACATCGACGCCGTTCTTTGCCATTTCCCCCCGGGCATCGGGCGGGGCATGACCGTCGCCGTCGATCCCGGCAGCGGGGCGGCCTGCTTTACCACACCGGAGATCCTGACCAGGCTCGGGTGCCGGGTCTTCACCGTCAACAGCACCATGGACGGGACTTTTCCCGGGAGGCTTCCCGAACCTTCTCCCGAAGGACTCGCCCCGCTCGCAGAGCTTGTCCGTTCCACCGGGGCCAGCTTCGGCGTGGCCCATGACGGCGACGCGGACCGGGCAGTCTTCCTGGACGATAAAGGCGACTTCCTTGAAGAAAACCGGGAGTTCGCCCTCATCGCCAGCCATGTCTGCCGGATGAAGAAGGGTGCGGTGGTGATGCCTGTCTCGACCTCGATGCAGGTCGAAGTCGTCGCCCGGAGAAACGGGGCAGATGTGGTCTATACTGCGGTAGGGAGCATCTATGTGGCACGGACCATGCGATCGTTGCCGGTCGTGGCCCTCGGAGGAGAAGGAAACGGCGGCATCATCTATCCGGACCACCAGTACTGCCGTGACGGGGCGATGACCGCGGCTATGATGGTGACCATCCTGGCAGGAGCAGGAAAGCCACTCTCCGCCCTGGCAGGCGAACTGCCCTCCTTCCATATGATCAAGGACAAGGTCCCTGTCAACGACCCGCAACTCCTTTTAAAACAGATCGAAGAGCACTTCAGGGAAGAGCAGATCGATCTGACAGACGGGGTCAGGATCAACCGGCCCGGAGCCTGGGCCCTGGTAAGGGCCTCGGGGACAGAACCCCTGGTCCGGATCCTGGCCGAATCTGATGATGAAGGCACGGCAAAAGACCTCTACCGGGAAATCCGGCAGTTCCTGAACAAGCGTTGATAAAGGCCCCGTTTCCTTTTCTGAGAGCATATTTCCCTTTTTCTCACAAGGCCCTCCCGGCCTCTATAAACTCTCCGCTGCGATACCCTGACCCGGAGGGAAAGGATAATAATTGATATCAGCAGAGTCACAGGCAGATGGAGGACCCCGGGAATCCGGTACCAAGAAAGGTCGAGACCGGACAAAAGACGATAGAGATACGGATCTCGGGAAGGGTTCAGCGGGTCGGCATGAGAAACTGCATCCGGACCATTGCCGGTAAACTGAACATCCGGGGCGAAGTGATGAACCAGCCCGATGGGACGGTGCGGGTTGTGGCAACGGCCGACCCGATCCTGCTCGAGAAGTTTGTGTCCATGATCTACGGATGCCCCCGGGCGGTCATCCGGGAGATCGCGATCTCGGATTACCGGCTCCAGCAGTTTTCAGGGTTCCTGGTCAAAAAACCCGAGACAGAGTAGAGAATGGGGTCACATTTTGCCGGTCTGGAGACTGTGACTGAGCAGTGACGGGATCACGTTTTACTGGTCAGGAGACCTTCAGCCGAGTAGAAGACAGAGTCATGTTTTCAGGGTTTTCCTGGTCAAAAAACCCGGGACAGAGTAAGATCAGGTTTTTATTATCCTGAAATCCCCGCCGGCAAGGAGCGACGATCTGAGGTTTAAGACCTGCTCATCGATGACCTCGTTATCGATGGAAGCATGGAAGAGGGCGATGAGCGCACCTACCAGCTGGTCGGAGAGCAGGCATCGCTCTGTTCCGCACTCGTAGAGTTCGGGGTCAAGCCCGCCCCGCACCAGCTCGAGGGCCGGCCTGTCGATCATCGCCGGCTGGAAAGCCTCCATGAGGTCCCGGACCAGGCTCCCGCCTCCCTTGTGCAGGAAACCGGCATCAGGGTCAAGGTCCGCCCCCATGGCCGCCACGCAGATATTGCCGTACAGCATCCCGTAACCGACCGAGAGGATGCTGTTGACCACATCCGTGTGCGGGCGGGTGGTCCGCCGCCGGAAGCCAAGGTCCGCAGGCACGGTCCGGGAGAGGATCTCGTAGTACATATCAGAGACGAGCCGGTGGACCCTTCGTATTTCATCGACCCGGACCAGGTACTCGAGTTCGGCCAGGTACTGCTGCATAAGCGGGAGCTCCCCTTCGTACATGAGCCGGTCAGGTCTCCCCTGTTCGAGCATCTCGGCCACGAGCAGTCGGTTCAGGATGGCCCCCCGGGCTATCTTTAGGGCATAGGAGTGGGAGGGGGCGGTCACCTGGGCATCATGAACGACCTGGTCGGGCCTGCTGCCATAGGGGCGGAGGACGCCGAGAGGCTGGCCGTCGGCTTCAAAGAAGGAGATGGTCTTTCCGGACCGGAGAAAGGCTGCAACCACCGATGTGTGGAGGGAATGGCCGCCCATGAGGAGGAGGTGCGTGACCTGGTCGAGAGGGAGTTCCGTCTTCTGACTATTCTTCTGGATGACGAGGGTCTGCCGGGTAGCTTTCAGGTGGGCGCCGAATCCTGAAACGACATACCATGGAACCTGCATGAGAAAAATCCCCGGGCCTGCCCGTGGTGAGAAATAGGCCAGCAATCTACATCAACTCATCGTTTCCCCGCCAAGTACCTTGCCAGAGGTTTTTTTTAGAACGTGCAACCGATATATACCTGCGAAGATCCCTGCTTTTTACACGGAGAAACAGAGGGAAGGAGCCGGGCAGATGTACTGGGATAAGAAGATCGAGACCCTGAAGGGAAAAGACCTCGAAAGACTCCAGCGGAAGCGGTTTTCCTGGACGCTTGAACAGGCAAAGAAGCTATCATTCTACCGCCGGAAGTTCAAAGAAGCCGGCATCCGGTTAGATGATATCCGGTCTCTCGAAGATCTCCCGAAGGTGCCGTTTACACGGAAACAGGACTTAAGAGACGGCTACCCGTTCGGTTTCTTTGCTGTCCCCCTGGCAGAGGTGGTCCGGATCCACACCACCTCCGGGACCACCGGAAAACCCACCGTTGTCGGCTACACGAAGAAGGACCTCGAGAACTGGGCCGGGCTGATCGCCCGGAACCTGACCATGGTAGGCCTGAAGCCCGGCGACGTCTTCCAGAACATGGTCAACTACGGTATGTTTACCGGGGGTCTCGGGTTCCACTACGGTGCCGAGAAGATCGGACTCACCGTTGTTCCGGGGGCTACAGGGAACACGCGACGGCAGATAGAGATGATTGATGACTTCGGGGTTACGGCCATCCACTGCACCCCGAGTTACGCCATGCACCTCGCCGAGGTAGCCGAGGAGATGAAGACCGATCTCCCGACCTTGAAGACCGGTCTCTTCGGTGCAGAACCCTGGTCGGACTCCCTGCGGGGAGAGCTCGAGCACCGCCTCGGGGTCACGGCCTATGATAGCTACGGCCTCTCCGAGCTCTACGGACCGGGAGTCGCGTTCGAATGCCAGGAGAGGGAGGGTCTGCACATCTGGCATGATACCTACCTGGTGGAGATCATCGATCCCGTGACCGGTGAGATTCTGGGAGAAGGTGAACAGGGAGAACTCGTGGTCACCCCCCTGGTCAAGGAGGCCATGCCCCTGCTCCGCTACCGGACCGGTGACATCACCTGCCTTCTCCCTGACGACTGCCCCTGCGGCAGGGCTCAGAAGATCGGCCGCATCACCGGCAGGAGCGACGACATGCTGGTGATCCGGGGGATTAATGTCTTCCCCTCACAGATCGAGCATGTATTACTGCGCATTCCGGAGGTCGGAAATCATTTTATGGTGTACATTGACCGTGTGAATCACCTCGATGAGATGACTATCGAGGTGGAGATCAACAGGACCAGCTTCTCGGGCGAGCTCGCGGACCTTGCCCGGATCCAGAAGAAAGTGGTAAAGGAACTGAGAAATGCCCTCGACCTTCGAACGACCGTCAGGCTGGTCGAGCCAGGGTCGCTCCCGCGGTTTGAGGGAAAGGCAAGAAGGGTCATCG
>JAJRBS010000045.1 GCA_028679325.1 Methanoregulaceae archaeon
TCACCCCCGCAGACCCGGGAGCCTATCATGCCGCTTTGGAGGGGATCTCCGGGTGCATCTCCCGCATCTCGGGATCCGGGATGACCCGGGACCAGATCGTGGAGCAGGTGCTCGAACCGTCTTGCGGCAGGGAAATTTCCGGGATCCTTGACCCGCTGGACCTTGTCCCGCTGATGGGGGCAGTATCTAACCTGGAAGAGAAGGAGCTCGTCCGGGAGGCGTGCCAGGACTGGGCTGCCGTCATTGAACCAGCCGATCCGGAAGAGATGACGACATCCCTTTCTGCCGCTGTCCGGCACATGAACCTTGCCGACATCCTCTCCCCGGAGATTACCCGCATGCAGCGCTTCCCTGCGATCATTCTGCTGCAGGGATGGGAGAATGAGATTCCACGGATAAGCAGGGGGATGCTGTCAAGAGACGGCATCCTTGTGCCACCATCTGATGACCTGGGGAGGTTGTGCGGTAGGATCCACCAGGGAATCTTCTGCCATCTCGTCCAGAAACGGTTGCTGCCCGAACCCTTCTTCCCGGACCTTGTCCTCCAGGCAATCGAGGATTTCGGGATCATCGGGGCGGAAGGGATCGAGGCGCTGCACCGGCACAGTACTGAAGACGAGCCTGACCCTCTGGTCTTCTTCGAATCCGGCCGGAACCTGTTCCGGGACGCAGGAAGGATCAGGGATATCAGGATGCTGTACCGTACGGCATTTGGAGTTCTTGAGGGAGAGGGAAAAAAGGAGGTTTCCGAAGATATTCAGGAGCGCCTCGCCGGCCACGTCCTCGCAGGTCTCGCCTATGCCTCCCGGGAAAGTGGTTCCTCTTTGAGCCTCGCACCGATTGTCGACTTTGTCCGGTCTGTTGCATCCCGCCGGTCCGGGAGGGCCGATCCGGGGCCGGACCAGATTCGTGACCTCGACCAGACCGTGCAGGAGATCGGGCATCTCCTCCGGGTGCTCACCGCTGACTACAGCTGGCGGGCGCATGTCCTCCCCCCCCGCACGGGAGTCTTCTGGGCGATCGATATCCTGCCAGACCGGCATCTGGTGCAGTATGATCCCGGGAACCTTGTCTACCAGAGCCGCGAAGCCTCCCGTTCACTGGCAATGGAAGCGCTTTACCGGTCCTGGTTCGGTATCAGACCGCCGGTCCATAACGTACCGGATCTGTACCGGCCCTGGTTCGCCCGTCTGGCTGCCGTTGCCGGAACCCGCCGTGCCGTGCGAAAGGGCCTCGCCCTCCACCCCGGTGCAGCCGGATGGCTGGAGAATTTCATTCGCGAGGAGTACGATCACCTGAACCGCAGGCTCTCCGGGGCAACTGTTAACCGTCTTTCCCTGCCCGACCAGTTCCTGATCGCGGCGCTTGCGGAGGCCAGGACCGGGATTCCGCAGGAAGGGATGACAGATCTCTCTGTCC
Source organism: Methanoregulaceae archaeon (assembly GCA_028679325.1). Lineage (GTDB taxonomy): Archaea > Halobacteriota > Methanomicrobia > Methanomicrobiales > Methanospirillaceae > UBA9949. Next base: position 1,420 of record JAJRBS010000045.1, read on the forward strand.
GGCAGGTGCTCGATGCGACACGACGGGCACGAAAGGAGATTGAAGATCCTTTCCTTCCTGATGATGCCTGTATCAGCATTTTCCGTGACGAGATCTGGCCGGCATGTGCGCCTCTCTTCGAGGGCCCGGAAATCCCTGTGACATCAGCCACAACCTCACCCGCCCGGCCCGGGTCCAGGGAACACCGGCTTGCAGCGCTCGGGACGACACGCCGGGATGATGCAGCAGTGCCGAGCCCTTACACCCCCTTTTCCACAACGCCGGGGAAGGTCATCGCCGGAGATGAGCAGGGCCTCATGGATGACGACGAGTTCTCCCTTTCCTCCGGTCCTCCCGGACAGGGGGGAACACCTGCCGGTGGCGGCCGTGCCGGGAAGGGAGGCGCGCCATCGTTGGCGGGAGGATCCCGGTCTTCAGGACAGAACCCCCCAGGCCAGGGTGGGGACGTGGCCGGGATTGCGGGCCTGGCTGCCGAGTTGATGGAGGCATGCCAGACAGGCAAAGGGCTTCTCGATGATCTCGGGAAGAAAGATCATCCCCGCACCGGAGACAGAACAGACCCGATCATTGCTCTGCGGGAGAATGCCCGGCGGGTTGAAGACCTTGCCGGCCGCCTGGAAGAGCAGCTTGCCAGTCTCCGGGACAGCGGCAGGCCGGGTGCCAGCGGCGACACCGCATCTCCCGATGCGGCGGATTCCGGGGGCAAAGCAGGAGAAGAATGGGACGCTCTTCTCAAGCTCTCCGGGGAGGTTCGGAAGGCTGCCCGTACCTACCGGGAGACGATGGGAGAGATCGAGAACCCGACGCCAGGCCCCGGCCTCGACCACGACGGCGTCAGTGCACATTCTGCCATGACGAGGGAAGCCCTTTCCTCCCTGCTGGAGGCCGGTGCCGAGTTCCAGAAGATTGCCGGACTTCCCGAACCATCGTCCGGTGACAAGCAGGTCTGGATACGGGTACCCGATGCACCCGGTGAGGGAACGGCCCGGTCCGGAGGGAAAGGCGGCGGGGGGCAGGCAGACCCCTCTTTTGCCCCGGACGCCATTGCGAGCGAGGAGTTCTGGGAGAACCTCGCCTACTTCGATGCCACCTTTGGTGATGAGACGGAGCAGGAAACATCCGTTCCCGAACCAGGGAGGATTTACCGGGATACTTTGGAACGCCGGTATGAACAGGGCGAGCTTGCTTTGACCCGTGAAGCCGAGCAGTATCTCTCGATCCTTCGCCAGCGGACCCGGAGCGAGTGGGAGACCATGGACGAGAAGGCTGAACAGATCCGGCGGGTGGCTCTCTTCGAGTCCCTTGCTGTCGGCGAGGATGACTACAGCCTGTACCAGCGGTTCTACCAGCCGGTGGCCGGCCTGGTGGGCGTCGCCCGGAAGAACATCCAGCAGGCCCTCCAGAAGAACCGTGCGACCCGGGACTTAAACGAGCTGACCACCGGGGATGATATCGACGAAGAGAACCTGGCCGCGGTCAGGACCACCATGCGCATCTTCCGGGACCAGGGCCGGCAACCGGACCAGACACGATGGACCCTCTCCCTCCTTATCGATGCCAGCAGCAGCATGCACGACGAATCGGTGGCAAAAAAACTCGAGGCAACCCTCCGCACCGCCATCCTCTTCGGCGATGCGGTCAGTCACATCGGGGAGATACAGTTCGAGATCGCGGCCTTTGCCGACTCCGAATACATCCCGCTGAAACGGTACACAGATGAGTGGAACATCCACCAGGGATGCTACCTTATCCGGCAGGTCATCCAGGCCTCGGGAGGGACGAATGATGTCGGGGCGGTCAGCAGTGCGCTCGACCGGATGCACCGTTTCAGGCTGGCGGCTGGTACGAGCCAGCTGATCTTTGTCATAACAGACGGGCAGTCCGGTGTCGGGGGCCGGGACCAGCTGAGGCAGATGCTGTCCGGGCATAAAAAGACCCGGATCTTCGGGTGGGGCGTGGGCCCGGACATGGAGAAGGTCGAAGAGACCTACCGGCCTTATGGGAACTGGGTCCCGGACATCGCCGACCTCCCCCGTTCCCTTGGCGAGACACTCCGTCGCGAACTCGGCCGCCCGGCCATGGCCGGCTGGCAGGACGACCGGTCCGGCCAGGCCACCCAGGAGGACATATGTACGACATAAACAGCCTCGGACCGCTCCGGGTGGTATCGTACCGGCAGGGCCGGCGGGTCCGGATAGCCACCACCCTTGCCGTGGGAGACACAGAGTTTCCTGCACCGGAGAACCCGCGTCTCCTGCTTGTACCTGCCAACGTAGCCTTCCTGCAGCAGATGTGGGATGCCCTCCGGATGCCCTCACGAAACAACCTCCTGGTGACCGGGGAGTCGGGATCCGGAAAGACCACGCTGGTACGATACCTCGGCGAGATCTACCGGAGCGCCCTCCTGCAGCGTGCGGCTACGGAACAGGAAAAGACCGTCTCCGCTCATCTCAGTGCCCGGGCGGCCTCGTTCCAGACCCGCATCCTGACCTTCCATGAGAACCTCCGCCGGTCCGATATCACCGAACGGCGTCACTTCGGGGAGACAGGTGAGGAGAAGACGGGGTGGTCCATCAGCGATGTCATGGACGGGATGGTGGCCGGGGACTGGAACGTGCTCTCCGAGATCAACCGGACCGGGGAGGATGTCCAGGCAGAGTTCAA
>JAJRBS010000049.1 GCA_028679325.1 Methanoregulaceae archaeon
TATTATGTTGACTACAAGAACGACCGGGCGAAGTTTGTCGATGCATTCTGGAACATCGTGAACTGGGACCAGGTCGCAAAACGATATGCTGACGCAATGAAGAAATAACCACGAACACCCAAGGGGATTCTGATTCATACGATTGCCGGAATCCTGTTCCGGCAGCATTCCCCTCTCGGGAACGACAACTTTTCAGAGTCGGGTACGTTCTATCGGATTTTTTGCAGCCTTCAAACGTCGTCTGTTATAACTTGAACCCTGGAACAGAGTCAAACAGGTCCAGGTACAATCGTGAGAAAAGTGAGAGATATTCAGCGGCCCGTTCTGTGGTGCAGAAACGGGACTTCTCCCTTTCAGAAACCCTGGCCAGGTATCCCCTTGTGCAGAGGAATTCTATATATTCCTGCCCGCTCTTCGAGTTGAGGTCGCATCGGTTGATAATGGCGGTGAAGGCACGGGGGGTCTTGCAGAACACGAGGATCTCCCAGTAAATTTCGTACGGGGAGCGACGGGAGGTCATTCCGTGTCAATCCCCAGGGATTTTTTCAGCATCTCTTCTGACCGGGCAGTCTCCATAAGCCGCAGGTCCCAGGTCCTGGAAAATTTTGAAAAATAATACGAGCTGAGCAGGCTCACCAGGGCGATCCCAAGGGTCAGCAGGGCGGCGGGTATCAGGAGATAATTTTTCAGCGTGAACTGCCCTGACGACAGACTGATGGAAAGAAACTCAAGGCTGTTGATAATTCCCAGGGCAAGGAAACAGAACCCTCCAAGTGTGCAGACCAGGATCATTGTATGGATTGTTTTTGTATTCTGCCTGTAATGGGCCATCATCCTGATAATCCCGCTCGTAAGGGTCTCATCTGAAACAGGCTTTTTCCGATCCTGAAATTCCTCGCGTAGTTCTTCGATTCCATCAAAAATCGTTACACTTGAAATAATCCATGCAATGCCAAGCCCGAAGCATACCATTGCTACTGATCCGGCGACTATCCTGAGGACCATGGACTGCCCGGCTGCCTGTCCTGATACCGATGACACCATGTACTGTACCCCGAATGCCATCGCCAGTGCCCCGAATACAATGTTCAGGACAACGATCACAAAGAGGGCGGTGAGTTCATTCCTGAACTGGTTCAGAGTTCCATCTGTCATTTTGGATTTTTCACCAGTCTACACATATATTGGCGTTCCCTGAATAAAGACCATGAATCTAAGATACGTACGCAGGGTTCTGGCCCCCCTGTAACACTGTCCTCATACAGAGCTTTAAAATTCTTGGCTCACCACCAGAAACATACCATGGACACGCAAACACTCGGGCGTATCCTGAGGATCGAAGGACTCATTCCCTTTACCGGGAGTGCCATCCTTATCGGATCCGTCGTCACGCTCTGGGAAGCCGGGTCCGGGGCCGTTTCCTGGGGCCTGTTTATCATTGCTGCTCTTGCCGCTCTCCTGATCCATATCGATGCCCATCTCTGGAACGATATCATGGACCTTGAGCTCGACCGGCGGGAGAAGAGCAGGGAGACCGGGCGTGAACGCCCCCTTGTGAACGGGTGGGCGACCGTGAGGGATTATCGCAGGTTGTCGGCTGTCATCACGGTTATGGTGGTTGTCCTTGCCGCATACCTCACCGTGTACAGGATATGGATCCCGGTCCTTTTTGTCATCGGGTTCCTCTTCGATTATGGCTATAACCACCCCCGCATCGCCCTGGCGTACAGGCCATTCACCGAGTGGTATATTTTCCCCTGGCTGGTGGTAGCGGTGACCGTCACCGTTGTCTATGCTGCGACCGGCATCTTCTCACCCCTGGCATTCATCCTGTCGCTGCTCCACGGCATGACCGTGACCTGTTTTGTGGTCTCCATGATGCGACGGGATGTCAATTCCGACCGCCTCGGCGGGAAATGCACCTCTTCGGTGCAGTTCCCCGGACTGCCGCATTCGACCCTATATGGCACCATCACCATGGTTGTCGCTGTCCTTATGGTCTACCCGCTCTCACTGGTCCTGGGAAATACGTATCTTGCGTATATAATCGTCGTTGTCACTGCCGTTACCGCCGGGATCAATACAGTCCTCGGGGCACGGATCGACCAGCTCTGCACCCGGGCCACGTACTCGGTCTTTCCCGGGTTTGAGGCAAACGCCCATACGCTGATGCTTCAGCAGGTCGGAGCATCAATAGTGCACGTAGTGACACTGTGCCTGGTCCTGGCATTCTACGGGAGGGGTGCATGAAGATCGCGATTGCCGGAGCCGGGATTGCCGGGGGGTATCTTGCGCATCTCCTCGACCAGCAGGGCCTCTCCCCGGATGTCTATGATGCGATGGACCATGACACCCGTTGCAGGTGCCGCTCATGCGGTTGGGGAGTATCGACCGGCACTGAGAAGTGCCTTGCTGCAATCGATCTTGACCTGAACGAGTATCTCCTTGAACCAATGTCATCCATGAATTTTGACGGTCTTGTCGCAGGGACACCCCTGATTACTGTTGACAAACCCCGGCTCATTCACGATCTTACGAAGAATATCACCCTGAAACGGCAGAACCTGGGGCAGGCAGAGGCACAAGACTATGATATCCTCGTGGACGCGACCGGAGTAAAACGAGCCCTCTTACCTCCCTGCAGGTCTGACCTGACCCTCCCCACCCTGCAGCAGCGGGTTGCCGTGGAATCCCGCGGGGGCGGACGCCTGGAAGCAGGGGTCTACGGGAACCAGGTTCCCGGGCTCGGGTATGTATGGGTCTTTCCCCTGGGCGGGGACCAGTACCATATCGGGATAGGCGGCATCGGGAACTTCCGGCCTGAGAGCGTCATGGACAGGTTTTACCAGGGAGTGTCGGGTTATTTTAAATTTACCACGGTCTGTACCTGCCGGGGAGATATCCGGGTCGCCTCCCCGTTCTACTCGACACCGCTGTACCAGTCAGGACCCAGGAACAGCAAACCTCCCCAGCTGATACTGGGAGTCGGGGAATCGATCGGCACCGTAGCGCCGTTCACGGGTGAGGG
>JAJRBS010000152.1 GCA_028679325.1 Methanoregulaceae archaeon
TTGATATCGCCGGTGACGGGAGCTTCCAGATGAATATCCAGGAGCTCTCCACGGTTGCCTCCAACAAGATCCCGGTGAAGGTGGCGATACTGAACAACCGGTTCCTCGGCATGGTCCGGCAATGGCAGGAACTCTTCCATGACCGGAGATATTCGTTCACCGAACTCCCGCCCGTCGATTTCGTCAAGATCGCCAATGCATACGGGGTGGACGGGATCAGGGTCGACTCGGTTGACGAAGTCGTCCCGGCCCTGAAAACAGCGATCGATGCTGACGGGCCTTTCGTGCTTGATTTCCGTATCGAGCGCGAGGAGAATGTCTTTCCCATGGTCCCGGCCGGGGCGGCCATCAACGAGATGATAGGAGGGCAGGGATGAAACCCCACACCCTGAGCGTGCTGGTCGAGAACAAGGCTGGTGTGCTCTCCCGGGTCACCGGCCTCTTCTCGCGCCGCGGCTTCAACATCGAGAGTCTCGCGGTCGGGACCTGCGAAGAACCGGGGACGAGCCGGATCACCATCGTCTGTATCGGGGATGATGCCCAGATCGAGCAGGTGATGAAGCAGACCAACAAGCTGATTGACGTGATCAAGGTCTCAGACATCACCGAGAACGACCGGGTGGAGCGCGAACTGGCCCTGATCAAGGTCAGCGCCGAGCCGGGAACGAGCAGGGCCGAGGTGATGCAGCTCGCGACTATCTTCCGGGCCCAGATCGTTGATGTGGGTTCGAGATCCGTGATACTCTCGGTGGCCGGGGATACCGACAAGATCGATGCCCTGGAAAAACTCCTCCGCCAGTATGGCGTCAAAGAGCTGGTCCGGACCGGAAAGATCGCCATGCTTCGCGGTATCAAGACGGTCAAGAGCTCGAAATAATCTCTTTTTTTCTTTAAAATACGGTCAGAGGAGCATTCAGAAATACAGCCCCCGGCAAAATTGCTGGTTTTCCTAGCCCGCTGCGGCAAAAAAACCGGTCGCTTTCTGAAGCTGGGTATTCCGATTCAAATCACCCGGGAATTGCAGGGAAGTCGGGGAAATACCATGCAAATCCTGACCCTGGAAAAAAATGCTCTCTGTCCTGCACGAGAACGACGTATTCAGGGTCCCATAGGGCTCCTTACGATAGGTGGACGGGCTGAATGGTTCCCTGCAGAACAAGGGGGATGTCAGCTCTCCATATCAAAGAGGTTTCGATCTGATCCTTCGTCGTTACCGGAATACCCGGGCTCGTCTTCCGCCAGGAGGGCCTCCTGGCCCCAGCCCCGTACCGGATGAACGAAAAAGATCACCCGGCAGAGGTGGTGCCGGCACTCCCATATGCCGCCATGAGCCTTCGGAGCGGTGTAAACCGATCCACAGGCCGGGCACCGGATGAGCGGGGGATCCTCCTCCATGGTCTGTGCTGTGTGTGGCAACCTGAACAGGCTCATCCGCGGGAAGGGTGAAAGTGAAGGGTTTCATTCTCCGGCATACTGAAACAGCTGTTTCTCATCTCGTCCTGGTCCCATGGATACCTGCCCTGACAACCAAACATCCGGAATCAGTCTTTTGCCCGGAACAGGAGCCACTCGTCCTTCCCTGCCCTCCGGAACCTGACAAGCACGTACCGCCCTGCCAGGCGCTCCCCCTTCATCACCACCTCGATCTTGTCCTCTTTCCAGTAAAGGGGTTCATAGAGGCCCCGGTCCCAGATCTTCACCTGGCCGGCGCCGTACTCTCCTTCAGGAATTGTCCCTTCGAAATCGGCATATTCAAGAGGGTGGTCCTCGACATGGACCGCCAGGTGCTTCTCGCCGGGTTTCTCGGGTATGCCCTTGGGTACGGCAAACGAGACCAGTACACCGTCTCTTTCCAGGCGGAGGTCGTAGTGCAGGTGGCTCGCATGGTGCTCCTGCACGACAAAGATCTTTCCCACCGGTTTTTTCTTCTCGCCTGAACCTTCGGGTTCCGAGGTCGCCGCAAAATCCCGTTTCTTCCGGTACTCTTCCAGAGGCACGGCTCCTCCCTCACCTCGCTGCCTTCAGCTGGGCCAGCGTCTCCTCCAGTGCCGACATCAGTTCACGGGCTTCTTCGGCCTTCGGCTTCTCGACGTGGATCGTCTCGCCGGCCATCTTCTTCTTGATGAGGTCGTCGATCCTGTCCCGGTAGGTGTCATGGTAGGCCTCGAGCTCGAGGTCGCCGGACAGGTCATCGATGATCTTCTCAGCAATTGATATCTCCTTCTCCTTCGGGGTGGGAACCGAGGCGATGGCTTCGACCAGGGCCGGATCAATGACCTCATCGGCATAATGGAGGGTAATGAGGATCAGGGCGTCCCGGTATTCCCTGACAAGGGCCGGATACTCGCGGGTCCGGAGTGTTATCTTCCCGACTCCTGCCCGCCCCTTTTTCCGGAAGACCTCGGTCATGAGGGAGTAGGCCTCCGGGCTCCCGTCCGGGACAAGGATGTAGCTCCGGTCATAGTAGACAGGATCGATAGAGAGCACGTTGATGAACCGGTCTATCCGGATCTTCCGGTCAGATTCCGGCCTGACTGCCTCGAGCTCCTCCTTCTCGATGACGATGTACTCCCCGTCCCTGACCTCGTAACCTTTGACGATCTCCTCCCAGGGAACTTCCCTGTTGTCCCTCTGGCAGACCCGCCTGTACTCGATAGGCTGCCCGTCCTCCCGGTGAAGGAGGTGGAACGGCACGGTATGCTCCCGTACCATCACCATCACCCGGACCGGAATATTCACGAGACCGATACTGATACTCCCGGTCCAGAACGCCCTCCGGGGCAGCGGGCCGGCATCCTCCGCGTCGTCACTCATTTTCCAGCCTCCGGCAATCTCTCTGCATTCTCAAAGAAACCCATCCACGGATCTTCTTCTCTGGAACTAGCTGTCATGATAGTAAAATCTTCGGGTGATGCCCCGGACCTGACCTCCTGCCACGAGAGGGGCATGGACACCGTTCCTCCCGGCGTGTCTCGGAGGCTGTAGGGGCTGATCATGGTCTTTCCCTCCGTATTCTGGAGGTAATCGATAAAGACTGTGCCCGGGTCCCTTGTCTGGGACAGTTCCGAGACGATGAGGGATGATCTCTTGGCCAGCAGGAGGCCCACGGCATGCACAAAGTGCCGGGTCTGTTCGAAACGATACCCCCTCTCCAGGGGGACCACCACGTGAAGGCCCTTCTTGCCCGATGTTTTCGGGTACGACGCGAGACCGAGATCTTCAAGGATATCGGCAAGATGAGCGGCGGCGATTCTGGCCTCCGGAAAACCGGCCGGGGGTTCGGGATCCAGGTCGAAGAGGAGCATGTCTGGGGTGGAAGGTGCATCCGTGCGGGAGAGCATGATGTTTAATTCCAGGGCAGCGAGATTTGCCAGCCAGACCAGGGTATCGAGGTCCTCGCAGACGATGTACCTGATGCTTCTCTCAGCGGTTTCCGAATAACGGGTGAAGAGCTTCACAAAGCCGGGTGTACCCTGCGGGGCATCCTTCTCGTAGAAACCCGGCCTGTCAACCCCGTCGGGAAACCTCTGCATGACCAGCTGGCGACCCTTCAGGAAGGGAAGCATCCGGGGAGCGGCCCTGATGTAGTAGGCGATAACATCCCTTTTCGTTGCCGGGAGCCCGGGATAGAGCACCCGGTCGAGGTTGGTCACCGGGACTTTCCCGACCCTCTGTTCAACCATTGTCAAGCACTCTCTCCGGTCTTCACCCAAATAACCTTTCCTCCCGGTTCTGCGGTCAAACATATAAGGACCGGCGGTGAAGTATACTGGTGTGAAGACCGCGATCCTTGGCGGCGGACTGACAGGTCTTACCCTTGCCCGCTTTCTCCGCGAAGATGGTGAGGAGGTTGTCGTGCTCGAAGCAGAGCCGTCCATGGGCGGGCTCTGCCGTTCCCGTATGGTCAACGGTTTCTGTTTTGATACCGGAGGGTCACACATCATATTCTCCCGGGACCGGGAAGTCCTGGCTTTCATGCTCGAAGTCCTTGGAGGAAATCGCGAGGACCGGAAGAGAAAGACGAAGATCTTTTACAAGGACCGCCTGGTAAAATATCCCTTCGAGAACGGCCTCTCGGAGCTCCCGAAGGAAGACCTGTATTTCTGTCTCTCGGAGTTCATCAGGACGCTCATTGCCGCCGAGAAGGGAGAACTCCCCCCGGTGGTCACCTTCGCCGACTGGATAGAGAACACCTTCGGAAAGGGAATCGCCGAGTGCTACCTGCTTCCCTATAACCGGAAGATATGGAACTTCCCCCCCGAGAAGATGTCGGCCCACTGGGTCGAGGGGAGAGTGCCGCGGCCGCCGGTTGAGGATATCATCCGGTCGGCGGTCGGGATAGAGACCGAAGGGTACACCCACCAGGCGGTCTTCTCCTACCCTGTCGAGGGGGGAATCGAAGCCCTTGTCCAGGCCATCGCCGGGCCGATCATGGACAGGGTGAGCTGCGGTTTTGCGGTCCGGACTGTCCGGAGAACGGGTAGCGGGTGGGAGATAGGGGATGGGTCCCGGACAATCACCGCCGACCGGATCATCTGCACCATGCCGGTGCAGAATCTCCTTGCCGCTCTTCCGGATGTCCCGTCACAGGTCAGGGAGGCTGGGGATGCCCTCCGTTACAACTCTGTCTGCTCGGTCCTGATCGGGGTCAGGGGCAGTGTCCCGGACATCTCCTGGCTCTATGTTCCGGATCCCGGGACCGGGCTCGAGAACAGGATCTCGTTTCCCTCGAACTACAGCACCCGGGTGGCCCCCCCGGGGTGCGGGGCGATCCTGGCCGAGATAACCTATAACGAGGGGGATGACGTGGCAGGAATGTCGGATCAGCAGGTGATCGACCATGTCACCGGATCGCTTGCAGCGATGGGCTTCCTAAAAGCCGGGGATGTGATCTTCACCGATGTTGCCCGCCACCGGTTCGCCTACGTGGTCTATGACCTCGGGTACCAGGCAAACATAAAGGTCGTCCGGGACTTCTGCCAGGAGATCGGCATCGATCTCGTCGGCCGGTTCGCACAGTTCGAATACCTGAACATGGACGGGTGCATCAGGAGCGTGATGGATTATGTCGGGAGGAGTAAATGACTATCATGCTTTTTGCGAAATATTACGGAAAGGGGCCTGATATACCATGATTTCAGTTGTTGTTCCTTCCTACAATGAGGAGAAGAACATTGCCGCCTGCCTCGCATCTCTCTCGGACCAGACCATCGGGAGGGACGAGTACGAGATCATCGTTGTTGACGGCAACTCAAAGGACAGGACACGTGAGATTGCCGCCCAGTATGCAGATATGGTCTTCATCCAGACCAGCCGAAAGGTCGGCGGTGCAAGGAATGACGGGGCACGGAAGGCCAAGGGAGAAATACTTGCCACCACCGATGCCGACAGCATCATACCCCGGGACTGGCTGGAAGTCATCAGGGATGGTTTTTCGCGGGATCCGCAAATCGTCCAGCTCTACGGCCCGGTGGACCCCCTTGAAGGGGGGCTCAAAAACCACCTCTTCCTCGCCTTTGCGAACAATTTCTCGAGGATCGGATATCATACCCGTCTCTTCTACTACACCCTCGGGTGCAACACTGCTTTCCGGATGGATGCCTTCATGAAGGCCGGCATGTATGCCTGCATCGATGCCGGGGACGACCTGGAGATACCCCGGCGGATGATCAAGCAGGGGAAGATCCGGTTCGACAACCGGATGAGGACATTCTTCTCCATGCGCCGTTACGAACAGTTCGGCACCATCAAGTCCCTCTATGAATGGTATTACGTCGTTGCGAAGGGCGGCGAGTGCGAGAACGTGTCGTACACACATAAGGAGTATAAGTAGAGGGGTTTGCTAACCACTCGTGAACGAAAGACAGGCCGGGTCTTCGCAATCAGAACAAACAAAGTGTAGAACCGCACCACAAAATAAACAAAACAAACGAAATAAAACAAAGTATATACTACAAGTATTATTATAAGATAAATATGATATCACCCGTTCCGGGATAGCTGTGCGAACGGCCTTCATGGATTCTGGCAATT
>JAJRBS010000015.1 GCA_028679325.1 Methanoregulaceae archaeon
CGGTCGGGAAAGAGCGCTACGAGCTCGCCATCAGGACCGCAGATCTCGCAGACCCGAGGATCAGGGCCCTGCTCAGCGTGATAGATTCGCAGGACTTCAGGGAGATCCTGCAGCGTCTCGGCGGCTACGATACCACGGAGGCCGGAGTGCAGCGGACAACGCACTGACGACCGCCTCACCGGGAGTCTTGCATTCCGTCACCCCGGTTATCTGCTCGCTGCTTCAGGCCCCTTTCATCCTGGTGATGACCAGGAGCTTCTCCTCTGTCATCTCCCTTATCGCGTAGCGGGGGCCTTCCTTCCCGGTTCCCGACCCCTTCACACCGCCGTAAGGCATGTGGTCCGCCCGGAAGCCGGGGATGTCGTTGATCACCACCCCGCCAACGCGGGACTCGGCAAAGGCGGTCATGACCCGGTTTATATCGCTCGTAAACACCCCGAGCTGGAGGCCATATGTGCTGGTATTGGCCCGTGCCAGGGCCTCGCTGAAACTCTGGTAGGGATTGACGGTGATCAGGGGGGCGAAGGCCTCCTCGTGCTCGATCCTCATCCCTGGCGATGTGCCGGTAACGACCGCAGGGGAGAGGATCCTCCCGCGCCGTTCTCCCCCGCAGAGAGGTGACGCTCCGTCCCGGACTGCAGACTGGACCAGTTCTTCGGCTCGCTTTGCAGCAGCATCATCGATGAGCGGGCCGACATCGGTCTGGTCGCTGTCCGGATCACCTGTCCGGAGATTCCTGACCCTGGCGAGGATCATGCCGCGCATCTCCTCATAGATATCCTCGTGCACAAGCACCCTCTGGACCGAGATGCAGACCTGCCCGGCGTTCGCAAATCCTCCGGCTACGATCCGGGCAGCGGCGTAGTCGAGGTCAGGGCAGTCGTGGTGGACAATGACCGCCGCGTTCCCGCCCAGTTCAAGGATGACCTTCTTCCGTCCGGCCATTTCCCGTAAACGCCAGCCGACATCGGCACTCCCGGTGAAGTTCAGGGCCGCGATCCTGTCATCTTTCACAAGGACCTCTGCCCGGGACCCGGGGCAGGGGAGGACGCTGAGGGCTCCATCGGGAATACCGGAGGCTTCCGCGATCTCTGCCAGCAGGAGCGCGGAGACGGGCGTGGCCGAGGCGGGCTTGAGGATGACAGGGTTTCCGGCGGCCAGGGCCGGGCCGATCTTGTGGCAGGCGATATTGAGCGGGAAGTTGAAGGGGGTGATGCCGAGCACCGGGCCGATCGGGAAACGGCGGAGGATGCCGATCCTCCCCTCAGTCTCCTCTGTCCAGTCAAGGTCGATAAGTTCCCCGCCGATCCTCCGGGCTTCTTCGGCTGATATGCGGAGGGTCAGGGCCCCCCGGCGTACTTCTGCGGCTGCATTCAGCCGGGTCTTTCCCGCTTCAAGGACCAGCATCGCAGCCAACTCTTCTGACCGTTCCTCGATCCTGTCTGCCATGGAGGCCAGGACCGCGCTCCGTCTGGCAGAAGAGAGTGTCCGGAGCTCCGCAAAGGATACGGCCGCCGCGACTGTGGCATCCTCCATGTCTCTCTCACGGGCCTGGTGCACAAGCCCGACAGGTCTCCCGTCGTATGGCGATCGCACCATCACCGGATCAGGATTCTCTCTCCATTCTCCCCCAACAAAGAAGGGGTATTCCCGCATTGTGTCTGTCATGTTATCCAGGCTTTCCTGCGGCCGGAAGGGCAGAGCCCGTGCCGCCGCCTTCTGCTGGAAAATACTTTGTGGTTGGCAGGATAATAGCTCTGAACAGACATTCCGGAGATCCGTGACGGGAAGAGCGTTTTTATGATCGGGGAGGTCACCAGCAGTTACAAGGCAGGAGAGATCGAGGAGCAGGTCAGGCAGTTCTGGAAGACTGAGGAGATTTACCGGAGGACAAAGGAGATCCATGCCCGGGACCCGGACTTCTTTTTTGTCGACGGTCCTCCTTACACCACCGGCCATATCCACCTGGGAACGGCCTGGAACAAGATCCTAAAAGACAGCGTCCTCCGCCATACCCGGATGACGGGAAGAAATGTCATCGCCCGGGCCGGATACGATATGCATGGTCTTCCCATCGAGGTGAAGGTCGAGCAGGAGCTCGGTTTTAAGAGCAAGAAGGACATCGAGCAGTTCGGGATCGGCCCTTTCATCGAGAGATGCCGCTCCTTTGCCGCCGCAAACCTCGCGGTGATGAGCCGCCAGTTCCAGGATCTCGGCGTCTGGCTCGATTTCGACGACCCATACCAGACCATGAGCCCGGGGTACGTCGAAGCCGCCTGGTGGACCCTGCAGCAGGCCGACAGGGCCGGGATGCTCGAGAAAGGCCACCGGGTAGTGAACTGGTGCCCGCGGTGCGCAACGGCCATCGCCGATGCCGAGGTTGAATACTGGGATGAGAGCGATCCCTCGATCTATGTTAAGTTCCCGGTGAAAGGCAGGGAGAACGAGTTCCTGGTCATCTGGACCACCACCCCCTGGACCCTTCCGGCAAACGTGGCCGTGGCCGTCCATCCCGGCATCAGATATGCCCGGGTGGAGGCGGAAAAGGACGGGAGGAAGGAGATCCTCTGGATGGCCGAAGAACTGGTCGCGCCGGTTCTTAAAAAGGCGAGGTACCAGGATTACACGATCCTCGAAACGGCTGATGGTGCCACCCTCACCCGGCTCGAGTACCTCTCCCCCCTGGCCGGGACCATCGAACTCCAGCGCGACCTCTCCCACCGCGTGGTGACAGCCGACTTCGTGACCCTTGAGAACACCGGCATGGTCCATGTCGCACCTGGTCACGGCTGGGATGATTTCCTCCTGGGGTGCAGGGAGAACCTGCCGATCATCTGCCCGGTCGATGCCTCCGGACGTTTCACGGGCGAGGTGGAATCTGTCTCCGGCCTCTTCGTCAAGGACGCCGATGCCGTCCTCCTCGGAGACCTCGGTGACCACCTGATGGCAAAAGAGATCATCGTCCACCGCTTCGGCCACTGCTGGAGGTGCAAGACCCCCATCATCTTCCGGGCCACGGAACAATGGTTCCTGAAGGCCTCGGAGATGAAGGAGCAGATGCTTCGGGAGGTGGCAGATGTCACCTGGTGCCCGGACTGGGCAGGGAGCGCCCGGTTCTCGGACTGGATCCGGGAAGCCCGGGACTGGTGCATCTCGCGCCAGCGCTACTGGGGAATCCCGATCCCGGTCTGGGAGTGCCGGTCCTGCGGGGCCCACCGCGTCTTTGGCACGATCGCCGAGCTCGAGCAGGCGAGCGGGGTCTCTGTCCCGGACCCTCACCGTCCGTACGTGGACCAGGTATCTGTTCCGTGCGGTTCCTGCGATGGAACCATGGAGAGGGTCAGGGATATCTTCGATGTCTGGTTCGACTCGGCGGTCGCCTCGTGGGCGACGCTGGGATTTCCGGCAAAGACAGGGGATTTCGAACGGCTCTGGCCGGCCGATTTCATAACCGAAGGCCAGGACCAGACCCGCGGCTGGTTCTATTCCCAGCTCGGTGCAGGAACTATCGCCTTTGGCCGGGCACCCTACAAAAAAGTGCTGATGCATGGCTTCGCTCTCGATGCCGAGGGACGGAAGATGAGCAAGAGCCTCGGCAACGTGGTCACACCGGAGGAGGTCATTTCGTCCGTTGGTGTGGATGTGCTCCGGCTCTACGTCCTCTCATCGAGCGCACCCTGGGACGACCTCAAGTTCAACTGGGACGGGGTCAAGACCGTGAACCGGGCCCTCACCATCTTCTGGAACGTGTACCGGTTCCCGCTCCCCTACATGATCCTTGACGGCTATACCCCCCGGTCCGATGCCAGCGGCCGTTGGGACGACCGAACCGGGCAGGGAGAAGGGATAACCCTCGAAGACCGGTGGATCCTCTCCCGGATCAGCACCGTCGCCCGGGAGCTCGGGCCTGCCATGGAGGAGGGGCAGCTCCACCGGGCCACGAGAGCGCTCTTAACCTTCATCCTCGAAGACCTCTCCCGCTGGTACATCCAGCTGATCCGCCCCCGCATGTGGCTCGAAGGAGACGCGGCAACCAAGACCGTGGCCTACGACACGTTGTACACGGTTATGAGACGGCTCTGTGTGCTGCTGGCCCCGTTCACACCGCACGTGACCGAGACCATGTACCGAAACCTCAGGCTCTCCGGCGACCCGGAGAGCGTCCACATGCTCTCCTGGTTCTCAGGCGTTGATACGGAAATCGATGGGAGGCTTGAACAGGAGATGGAGACGGTCCGGTCCTTTGACGAGGCCCAGGCGTATGCCCGCCAGTCCGGAAAGAGAAAACTCCGGTGGCCGGTCCGGGAATGCGTGGTGGTGACAGACGAGGACGAGGTCGAGGCGGCCATAACCAGCCTCTCCGCGATCTGCCGCGAGAGAGCAAACGCACGGGAGGTCAGGGTGGTACGGGGCAGGTACGACAGGGCAGGGTGGCGGGCCGAACCGGTCATGAAGGCCCTCGGCCCGGCCTTCGGGAAGAAGGCCCCGAAGGTGAAGGAGCTTATCCTTGCAGAAGATGCCTCACGCATGAAGGGCTGCTTTGACTGCGGGGAGACCGTTACCCTGGAGGATGATGGAGAGATATTCTCCCTCTCATCTTCCCAGGTCAGTTTCTTTGAAGAGCTCCCCCCTGGGATTTTTTCGGCCCCCCTGAAAGGAGGGACAGTCTATGTCGATATCACCCTCACTCCCGAGCTCGAGGCCGAGGGATATGCCCGGGAGATCATACGGAGGATCCAGGAGATGCGCCGCAGGCTCGACTTAAAAGTGGAGGACTATGTGGCAGTCGGGGTGACCATCGATGATGCCCGGGTTGCCGGGCTCCTTTCCGGTTCCTGGGAGGACGTGATCCGCGATGAGGTCAGGGCGATCGCCATCCAGCTCAGGGCCGGGTCACAGGAGCAGGTCGGAGTGTGTGCCGGTCTCCAGCAGGACTGGGATGTGGAAGGAGTGGCTATGGTGATCGGGGTATCAAAGGCTGCTGACGAGACCGGTGAGAAATGACCGGCCTTCCGGTGAACTGAATACCGGCGGTTCTCTCTCACAAACGACGGCGCTGCGGATGGTCCTGACCACTTTTGCGAGGAGTGGATTATAACCTTCCACCTGTTTTCCTGATTTGTAGACCAGTATTCCTCTCCTCTGCCAGGCCGGGGTCTTTGCGAGGTTGACCCCGTGGGAGAACATCAGCTCATGGAGCTCCCGCGAACTCATGCCTTTCAGAACCCGTGCCGCTTCGGGCCGGGTCATCCCCTCCCTCATCAGCGTCTCCTGCCCATAGGCGTTGAGGTGATTCCTCCAGGCCTCGGCCTGGCGGTCTGCGAGGTAGGTGACAGCGAGTTCCGGGCTGACCTGGATGATCCGGGCATCAAAAGAGACAACGGCCCGGGAATCCATGGCGAGGGTCAGGGCGCTTGCGGCATAGGAAGCCGAGACCGAGTCGAGTTTCTCCACTCTCCCGCCGAAGGGGAGGTGGGAGAAGTACAGGTTTATCTCATCCGAAAAACAGTAGGCAAGGTCAGGAGAAAGACCGCTATCCGCGACAAGTTCCCGGGAGACCCGTTCCATGGCTTCCGAGAACCGTAGGTCAAAAGGCCGTTCAAGGCCCCACTCCTCGGCCATGACATGAAAACCCCTCCCGTCGATCCGCAGGAATACCGGAGGGACACAGGTAAGACTACTGTAGATTTCCCGGTGTTTCATGGCATCGCAGGTCGGGCCTTGGTCTTGAAGGGAGGAGGAAGGGAGGTCTACTTCTCACTCGGGCTGAAAGCCCCGGGAAGGTGCCTGATGATGATGATGTCGCCGATACTCCTGATGATCCGGAAGGGGATCTTCAGGCCCTTGTAGTTCTTGATGTCCACCAGCTGCTGGTTCAGCTTGCCGACAACCACCGACTCCATCTTCTTCGACTCCACATCGATGAGGACATCCTCGACCTCGCCGACAAACACGCTCTTTTCGGTGTACACTTTCAGCTCAAACATATCCGTTATCTGGTTTCTCATCCGAATCCATGAAAGATATATATTACCTGTTTAAAAACATAGTCCCCTTATGAACGGGTCGCTCCGGATCGGGAGTATTTCCGGCATTCCTGTCCTGATCCACTGGACATTCCTGCTGGTCATCCCTCTTTTTGCCTGGATCATCGGGACAGAGATCCTCCTGACCACCGGGCTGATCGAGTCTGTCTTCGGCATTCCCATCAACACCTCCCTCATCACCAGTGGATACAACCCTTACATCATCGGTGCGATTGTGACCCTCGGGCTTTTCGTCGGGGTCTTCGTCCACGAGATGGCCCACTCCCTCCTGGCAAAAAAGAAAGGGATAAAGATCAACAGCATCACCCTGCTCATCTTTGGCGGTATATCTTCCATGGAAGAGGAGACGCCTGATCCGAGGGTCGAGCTCCCCATGGCGCTCGTCGGCCCCCTTACCAGCCTGGGAGTCGGCTTGATCTGCGTGGGTTTCATGTACCTGTTCAGCCTGGTTATCGTCGATCCTGCTGTCCGGGGACTCATGGTCTACACCTTCGGTTACCTGGGCCTGCTGAACATCTTCCTGTTCGCCTTCAACCTCCTCCCCGCCTTCCCCATGGACGGTGGAAGGGTACTCCGGGCCTGGCTTGCCCGCCGCATGCCACTGCCCCGGGCAACAAAGATCGCCGCTGATGTGGGAAAGGGCTTTGCGGTCCTTTTCGGCCTTCTCGGGATCTTCCTCTTAAACCCCATCCTGATCCTGATCGCTTTCTTCATCTGGATCGGTGCCAGCCAGGAGTCCACGGCCATGAAATATAATTTCCTGTTAAAGGACGTGTCTGTCGGGGACATCATGGCCAAAAACGTGCTGACCATCCCGCCGGAGATGCCGGTCCGCGAGGTGATCGACCTGATGTACTCGACAAAACACCTGGGGTTCCCTGTCCGGGAAAGGGGGATCATCACCGGCATGGTAACCCTGGCCGACGTTCATAAGCTCCCGCCGCTGGAACGCGAGGCTATGCAGGCCAGGGACATCATGACCAAGGGGATCATCGCCCTCGCCCCTTCCGCCCCGGTCATCGACGCCCTCCGCATCATGTCCAACATGAACATCGGCCGGATACCGGTGATGGACGGGGACGAGCTCGTGGGTATCGTCACCAAGACCGATATCCTGAAGGTGATCGAGCTCAGGGAGATGTGAAGGATAGATAGGGATCGATAGGGGTCTCGCCCGCCACCGCCCGGAACTCTTCGGGATTTTTCAGGGGCCGGGCTGCAGCCAGCCTTCCCGCCCTCTTCCGGCCCACGCCTGGGATCCAGCTGAGGGCGGCAAGGGGCAGCTCGTTCACCCTGACAGGGACCGGCAGGGCTGTGACCGACCGCATGCCATGGTCGACAACCACGGCATCGGTGACCGATCGCGCCGGAAGCCGTACGGGAAAACCGACAAGGATCGGGTAGGAGCCCATCTGGCGCCCAAAAGAGGTCTCACCCTCCTTCTCGATAAGGACCTCGGAGAGAACCGTTGCGACCGGAAACACCTTGCGGAGCATCGGGAGATCGAACTTCGTCCGCACCGATTCCTTGAAAGACCGGAAATGTGCCGGGTACTTCCCGAGCGTGTTCTCCCCGTACGCTCTCGTTCCCTTGAACGGCATGAGCTGACGGATGTTCACCCGGCGGACCAGGAGGCCGGAGGCAAGAACCCGGTAGAGAAACTGCTCGTTGAGCTCGTAGGTCTTCCGGGTCTCCCCGGCCAGGCCGGAGATGAAGTTTAACCCGGGGAGGAGTTCCGGGACTCCGCGCTTCCGGCCGCCCCCCTCATCGTTCACCACCGAAATAGCCCGCATGACCTCGTCGGGCCCGGCCTTCAGGTTGTTCTCCCTTATGATCGCCGGGTCGGCGGTCTCCATGCCAAACGCGGCAACGTCCCCGGGGGTGTGGTGCCGGACGATGGCCCGAAGCCCCTCCCGGGAAGCATCCTCGTGGCGGGCGATGGTCCCGGGGTTGACGTTGTCGATGTGGAGGGTCTTTAAATCCGGGGCAGCGACCCGGACTTCGCGGAAGAGCTGGTCAAG
>JAJRBS010000034.1 GCA_028679325.1 Methanoregulaceae archaeon
TGTTAAGCATCGATTATTCCTTCTGGGTAACCTTGATCCTACCGGGATGGGTGCTGGTGATTAGTGTGTACATCCTGATTCGAAACCTGGACAATCGGCCACGCGATGGCAATGGTCAAGAACTGAAAACAGCGCAATAATTCTTAATATTACTGTGATAATTTTTACGACTAAGGCTGTGGGACTATGACCAATGTTCAGGAAAAGGGGGCCGGAAGTAAGGTCAAGGGTCTGTTCCCAATTCTGACGTGGCTGTCGAACTATAACTGGAAAAACATTCGCTTCGACCTGATTGCGGGCATTGTCGTCGCAGGCCTGATAATCCCCGAATCAATGGGTATTGCTGGTGTAGCCGGGGTCGAGCCCCAGCACGGCCTTTATGCCATTCTTATTGCACTTTTTCTCTACGCCGTCTTCGGTTCTGGACATCGCTCGGTGGTCAGTGTACCGAGCGCTATGGCCCTCCTCACCGCTTCAGCCATCGCCGCCCTCGCACTTACAGCATACGAGGATGTGCTCTCGGCGGTCATAACCATAACTTTTCTCACTGGCCTGATTCTCTTCATCATGGCGGTTTTGCGCCTCGGATTGTTGGCTAATTTCATTTCCTATCCGGTCATGAAAGGGTTCCTGTTCGGCCTCGCATTGACTATCATCATCGGCCAGGTGCCGAAGTTGTTAGGCGTAGAAAAAGGGGAAGGAAACTTCTTCGAGCAACTGTGGAGTATTATCGGTTCGCTGAGCCATACCAGCCAGGTTACCCTGGCCCTGTCCGTTATCGCGGTGATTATCCTCTACGTGCTGGAAGAGCGTTTCAGAAAGATCCCCGGTGTGTTGGTACTGTTCATCATCGGCCTTGGCGCCTCATATCTTTTGAATTGGGAATCCCTCGGGGTTGCATTGGTGGGATACATCCCCGCAGGGTTGCCTACGTTTTCCGTCCCGCAGATGAACCCTGATCTGATATCCCTTGTTATTCCTGCCGCTATTGGCATCGCTTTTGTATGCTTCTCGGAATCTGTATCCATCGGTGATGAGGCGGCAGAGAAGCACAATGACGAGGTGGATCCCAACCAGGAGTTGATTGCCGTGGCGGCAACCAACATCGGCTCGAGCTTTGTCCAGGGGATAGGGACAGGAGTGAGCATGTCTGCTACTCACGTCGCTGACAAGAGCGGCTCCCGGTCACAAATGACCCTCATCGTCGCAGGTCTGATGGTATTGGCAACTTTACTCTTCCTGACCGGCGTATTCTACTATCTTCCTGAGTTTATTCTGGGCATCATCGTCATCTTCGCCGTCAAGGGGGCCCTGAAGGTAAGGCTCATTGCAGGTTATTATGAAACGCAGAGGATCGATTTCTATTGCGCCATACTCGCGTTGTTCGGGGTACTGGTCTTCGAGGTGCTGGTAGGCTTAATGTTAGCGGTCATCATCGCCATCGGCCTGGTCATCATCAGGATTAGCAACGAACGAGGCACTCTCCTGGGACAGATGCCAGACGGCCGGTTCATGGATCTCAGCCTGCATCCGGAGGCGAAAGAGATGGATGGGGTGAAAATCTTCCGGCCAAATGTCACCATGTTCTACGCCAACGCACCCGTGATGAAGACACGCTTGCTCAACCTGATTCGAGAGGACCCGCGGCCGAAGGTATTAATCATAGACTTGGAAGCCCACTACCTCCACCTTGACATCAGCTCAGCCCGCGTCCTCGAAAAGGTGGTAAAGGAAGCACAGGAGAAGGAGGTGCAGGTGATGTTCGTTGGTGTGAATACACTGGCGATGAGCGACATGGAGAAACAGGGACTGGTTGAACTGGCTGGCAGGGATCGTTTCAAGGAGACCATCCAGGATGCTCTCCGCGACGTGGGGGCTTCTTAAGGGAAGTCCGATGGCTGCACTCCATTGACTCTCTACTCTCTGTCTCACAGAGGATTCAATTTCGATCTCCTGCAGCAACAGAAACCCAAATTTTTAGTCCCTTACGTCTGCACTGATTGAACGTCCTCGTCTTGTTCCAGGATTGCTGATATGGTGGTGGTGCGATCCAGTTTCCCTATCTTCTCCTCGATACCGGCTGCCCGTAGCACATCCCTCACCTGCCATGATGCATTCGCGAGGCGGAGGGTTATCCCTCTCCGATCGAGATCTGTAATGAGATCACGAATCATATCTACGGCGGTCACGTCCGTGATCGGGGATAAGTCGAGATCAATAATCGCGAGATGAATCGGTCGCTGCTCCTGTGCGAGCGTTTTTAAGAAATTCTCTTTGAAGCTCTCTGCATTGGCAAAGATCAGGGGGGCATCTATCCTGAAAATAAATACTCCGGGAACCACCTCATTTTCAGGGTGACGAGCAGAACTGCCGAACAGGTTCGTGCCAGGGATCTTGCCGACAACTCCCATGTGCGGGAAAGTGAAACGATATAGAATCTCGATGAGAGAGAGGGCAGCACCGATAAGCACACCGGCCAGGATCCCGAAGATCAACACACCGCCGAACGTGATCAGGGCGATGTAGATCTCGGTTTTGTTGATATGGCCGATCCGGGCCAGCCCGGCGATATCGACCATTTTGAATACTGCAACAACGATGAGTGCAGCGATAACAGGCTCTGCGAGATAGTAAAAGAATCCTGTCAGGTACAGGACGACGAGGATAGTCACGCCTGCAGCGATTGCCCCCGCCATTTGAGTCTTTGCATTGTTCCGGTCATTGACCGCGGTCTGTGAGAAACTCCCTGAAATAGGGAATCCCTGGCCGATGCCAACCGAGACGCTGCTCGCCCCGAGCGCCAGAAGTTCCTGGTTATTGTCAATTTCGTAGTCGTGTGCCTTTGCATAGGTCCGGGCAATTGTGCTGAGCTCAACAAAGGAAAGGACAAAAAGGCCAAGCGCAAGCGGAAAGACAAGTCCCACATCACCAGGCGAGACCACCGGCATTCCCAGCTCCGGAAGTCCCTGGGGGATTGTCCCGACGATCTCTACTCCCTTCTCTTCGAGACCTGTCAACCATACCAGGAGGATAGAGAAGACAACGACGACAAGGGACCCCGGGAGCCGCGGGAACTTGTGTTCCAGGGCAAAAAAGAGGAGAAGCGCCCCGATACCAAGGGCGAGTGCATAAAGGTTTGTTTCGGGGATATTTTGCAGGATGAAGATGATTTTTTGGAAGAAGGATGAAGGGGCGCCCGAAAGTCCGAGCAGCTTGGGGATCTGGCTGACGAGGATTACAATCCCGGTCCCGACCAGGAACCCTTTCAATACCGGACCTGAGATCAGGTTTACCAGGAACCCCAGCTTGAGCAACCATGCAGTCACAGAGATGACTCCCACAATAATTGCTGTCAGGGCAACAATCCCGGCATATTCTGCCGGGCTGCTGATGACCATTGCAGCCAGGAATGTTGCCACCATGATAGATTCAGAGGAGCTGGGTCCGAGGGAAGCCTGCCGCGAGGTGCCAAAGATAAAGTAGGCCAGCGGGGCCATGATTCCCGCATAGAGGCCGTATTCAGGGGGGAGGCCGGCGAGTGTTGCATAGGCCATATTGTTCGGGATGGCAAATGCAGCGAGGGTCAGCCCGGCAATGATGTCGAATTTTAACCAGGATTTATCATACGAGGGAAGCCATCCGAAGACAGGTACGGCTGCAGTGACCTTCTCCCTCACAAGTCCGGCAGTTATTCCTCGAATGTTCATTACAATCTCCAGGGCTTATTCGTGCCTCCGGACATCCCGGGAGTATCCCTGCTGTAATTATGGGGCGGGAATTTATCAGCGTTACGATGTAATTCGGGCACGAACCGCAGGATGACAAGCCCTCCCATTCTTTGTAATAATTTCCCTGTGAAAACGAACACCCCTGCGGGCAGGCCCTTCGGCACATCCTCTCTCTCAAAGTCATGGGCCGAAAGGGAACTCCGGGTTTACCAGCTGGACGTGGAGACTCATGGACAGGCAATATGCCCGTCTGTTTGAAAACGATGCCTTCCCTTTTTCGGGCGGTACACTCGCAGTATATAAAATTAACGCATATCCGGGCTTCTTTTCAGTATAAAAACAATAATCTTTAAGATTCAGGAGTCCATCTGGTATAATAGATGCAAAAAAAGAAGGAAAAAGCGGTCAAAGAGGATCAACCCCTCAAGCTGTTCTATATATTCTATAACCAGGAGCGCTGGGATAACTGGCTCTCCACCCTGCGTGATTCGGATATGGAGATGAAACCCGGGTCTGATGAGATGCCCCCCGGTTACACCACGCTCTACAACTTCTCGATGGATATCACCATAGAGGTCCTGAAGATCATCCGGCTCTATCAGAACAAGAGGTTCTCTCCGGAAGATGCACTCGAGAGACTCAACCAGGTGGAGAGGATCGTGATGGCCGATGTCAAGGATGAAAAGATAGAGGAGTACATCGAATCCCTCCAGCTCTCGCTCCTCGTCCTCTTCGCCTCCTGCAAGAGGTTCATCGAAGGCGGGTATGCGACCGATATCAAGACCCTGATAAAGGAAGGGAAGAAGGCCGGCGAAGCCGATCTCGAGAATGCCCTGGTCATCGCCTCGGATATCGGGGCCAATGTCCTCAACGGTGT
>JAJRBS010000088.1 GCA_028679325.1 Methanoregulaceae archaeon
CCGCATGGTCGTGGTGCAGGGAAGGCTCCGGGAGGCCCTTCAGGACAAGGTCCCCGACACCGACACGAGGAAGATGATCCTCTGGGAGGTCTTGAACGATCCCACGATCTGGGAAGCGCTGGGGAAGGGTGAAGAGGTAGGGTGGAAAATGGTTCAGGAGAGATATCTCTGATGCCCGGACAACTCTTCGCCCCGCTGGCCATCGCCGGCCTCTCCCACCACACGGCAACGGTGGACAAGCTTGAATCATTCCGGTTCCCTGATGAGAGTGCCTTCCTTGCCCGGGCAAAAGACCGGTTCCGGGGAGCACTCCTGCTCCAGACCTGCAACCGGATCGAGATCATGGTGCACGGCGAGGCCTCGTCCCTCGTCTCTCTCCTTGAAGAGGAGGGCAAAGATGGTTACTACCTGCTCTCCGGCACCGATGCCCTCCGCCACCTCCTCCTGCTCGCGGCCGGGATGGACTCGATGATCGTCGGGGAGGACCAGATCCTCGGCCAGCTCAAGGACGCCCTCGAAGCGGCACGGGAGGCAGGGACCGTCAGCCCGGTGCTCGAGCTCTCGGTGAACAAGGCCATCCATGTCGGGGTCGAGGTCCGGAAACAGACCCAGATCAACCGGGGTGCGGTCTCGATTGGGTCCGCGGCCGTGCTCCTGGCCGAGGAGCAGCTCGGGAGCCTTGCCGGAAAACACATCCTCGTGGTCGGTTCCGGGGAGATGGGGATGCTCGTCGCCCAGGCTCTTGCCGCCCGCCAGCTCACGGCCATCTACGTGGCCAACCGCACCTATGGGCGGGCCGAGGTTTTGGCCAAGAAGATAGGCGGAAAAGCGGTCCGCCTCGATGAACTCCGGAGATACATGATCCTGACTGACGTTGTCATCTCCTGCACCTCGGCCCCTCACCCGGTCATCCACTGCGATGTTCTCCGGGAGATCATGAAGGGCAGGTGCTGGCCCCTGGACGGCCAGCCCCGTCCGCTGGTCCTGATCGATATCGCCCAGCCCCGGGATGTCGAAGACGGGGCAGGGGAGATCGCCGGGATCCATCTCTTCACCATCGACAACCTCCGAAGCATCAGCGAGAAGACCCTGTCATCACGGAAGTCCGAGGCCGGGAAGGCCAGGGCTTTCGTGGAAGACGAGCTCGCCCACTTTATCCGCCTCTTAAACGGAAAGGCTGCCGATGATACCCTGGCTCTCCTCCATACCTGGGCAGAGTCGATCCGGCTCCGGGAACGCGACCGTGCCATCGGGAGGCTCGGGAACGGCGACGACCGGACCCGGGAGGTGGTCGACGACCTCACCCGGGCACTGGTGAACAAGATCCTGTCCGATGTGACCCTCTCCATCCGGCACTCTGCCGAGGAGGGGGACCTGGACGCCGCCGAACAACTCGCCGCCGCTATAACAAGGGGAGAGAAGGTTTGTTTCCACACACCAGAATGAGACGTCTGCGGACACGGCTTGCCCAGCCCCTGCTCCGCGAACAGACACTCCGGAAGAGCGATCTTGTCGCACCCCTCTTCGTCGATGAGAACGCCAGCCGGCCGGTCCCCATAGCTTCCATGCCCGGGCAGGCCCGGTACCCTCCGGATATGGTAGCAGGGGTCGTGCAAAAGCTCGCAGAAAAAGGCATCCGGGCCGTCCTCCTCTTCGGGATACCGGGAAAGAAGGATAAGATGGCCTCGGAGGCTTTCAATCCCTCCGGGGTCGTCCAGCAGGCCGTCCGTTCCATCAAGGACACGGTCCCGGGAGTGATGGTGATCACCGATGTCTGCGCCTGCGAGTACACGGACCACGGCCACTGCGGCATTGTCGGGGACACCCCCTGCGGCATCGATGTGTTGAACGACCCGTCGCTTGACCTCATGGCTCAGATAGCGGTGAGCCATGCAGAAGCGGGTGCCGACATGGTCGCCCCGTCCTGCATGCTGGACGGCATGGTGGGGTGTATCAGACAGGCGCTCGATGAAAGCGGGTTCTCAGGGACCGGTATCCTGTCCTACTCGACCAAGTTTGCGAGCGCCCTCTACGGTCCCTTCCGGGAGGCTGCAGACTCGGGGTACTCGTTTGGTGACCGGACCACCTACCAGGTCCATCCCGGCAATGCCCGGGAGGCAGTCCGGGAATCGGAGATAGATGCCATGGAAGGTGCGGATATCCTCATGGTCAAGCCGGCCGGCCTCTACCTTGACCTCGTTTCCGAGATCACACGGTTCGGGCTCCCGGTGGCCGTCTACCAGGTGAGCGGTGAGTATGCCATGATAAAGGCTGCGGCCGAGAAAGGATGGATCGATGAGAGAGAAGTGGTGATGGAGAGCCTCATCTGCGCGAAACGGGCAGGGGCCGACCTCATCATCACCTACCATGCAGAACAGGCGGCGGGGTGGATCGATGAAGAGCAGTGATCTCTTTCTGCAGGCAAAGGGCCTGATGCCCGGCGGGGTCAGCAGCCCGGTACGGGCGATCAAACCCTACCCCTTCTATACCAGGTCCGGGGACGGTTGCCGGATCACCACTGTTGACGGTGACGAGTATATCGACTGCTGCATGGCCTACGGGCCCCTCATCGCCGGCCATTCGCATCCTCTCATCACCAGGCCATCTCCTGGCAGATCTCCCGGGGGTGGCTCTTCGGGACCCCCACCCCTCTTGAGCCCGAGTTCGCGGAGCTGATCGTCCGGGACCACCCCGGGATGGACATGGTCCGCTTTGTATCGAGCGGCTCCGAGGCCACCATGGCCGCCATCCGGCTGGCCCGGGCCTTTACCGGAAAGCCGGACATCGTGAAGGTGGAGGGGGGGTTCCATGGCGCCCACGACGGAGTCCTGGTCAAGGCCGGTTCCGGGGCTGCCACCCTCGGCATACCGGGATCGGCGGGGGTTCTCCCTGAGGTGGCTTCCCGCACCCGGCTGATACCCTATAACGATACACAGGCCCTCGACGACCTCCTGATGAAGGACCCGGAGATCGCCGCCTTCATCATCGAGCCGGTCCTCGGCAACATCGGGCCGGTCCTCCCTGAGCGCGGGTACCTCAAGGAAGTCAGAAGGATCACCAAGGAGCATGGCGTCCTCCTGATCTTCGACGAGGTCATCACCGGGTACCGGATCGGCATCGGAGGGGCCCAGGTCCTGTACGATGTCAGGCCTGATCTCACCACGCTCGGAAAGATCATCGGCGGAGGGCTTCCTATCGGTGCATTCGGCGGGAGAGAGGAGATCATGGAGATGATCGCCCCCCAGGGGCCGGTCTACCAGGCGGGGACCTTCTCGGGGAACCCGCTCTCGCTTGCGGCCGGCACGGCAACCGTGAGATGGCTGCATGCCCACCGCGGCATCTACGACGACCTTGCCCGGGCAGGGAGAACGATCGGCGAAATCCTTGAGGGAAAAGGAAACGGGTCATTCGTCCAGCTGGGATCGATGTTCAAGTACTTCTTCAGGAACAAGCCTCCCCGGGACTACAAGGAGGCCATGGAGTGCGACACAA
>JAJRBS010000114.1 GCA_028679325.1 Methanoregulaceae archaeon
CCGCGGGCAGGCGGTGTTGACGTAGGCCGGGAAGCCGAGATTCAGCAGTTCGGCCGGAGTGACCTCATCCATGAAGACGATAAAAGCAGTCCTTCCGAGCGAAGTGAGCCGCTGTGCGAGGGCATACCGGTTCTGACCCGGTTTCCTGCTGACAATGATGCCAAAGACAGGGGCATCCCGGCTCTTTTCTATGATAGCATGGCGCTTCCGGAGAAACCGATCGGCATCGACCACGTGCACCTCTCCGGACAGGGGGTCCAGGGCAACCACCCGGGTCCCGGAAGAAAGGCTGACTCCCAGGGGGTGGAAGAGGCCTGTACCGATATAGAGGATATCTGTGGCTCCAGGGATCCGAGCCGCCGAAAAACTGCACCCGAGCACCTGCCCCGGTTCTGGTGTCCTCCCCTCACCGGGACGGATCACAACGTCGAAGCCGGACGACCTCAGTGTCCGGGCACATTCCCCGAGCATGTGGGTATGCTGTACCGTGGTGACGAGACCGATGGTGGTTCCGGAGAAGAGGGGAATAGCATTCCGGACAATCCCGGCATCAAAGTCCACCGGACAGGGCTCGTAGATGACGCCTTCGTGCCGGACCAGCGGCGTATGCCCGAAGTGCACGAGGACATCGGCGTACCCGAGGAGGTCGAGGGAGATGTCGCAGGCCCCGTAACACGGGTCACCGCTAATGATGACAAAGAATCCTTCCTTTTCGAGAGCTGTGGCAACGGCCATCGATCTCCGCTTGAGCCCGGCCGGGAACTGGAGGGCCACCGTTTTAGCTCCGCGGAACCGGAGCTTTTCTGCGAGCTCAGAAATACCGGTCAACGACCTGCACCCTGTCGGTGACCTTCACCGTCACCAGCGACTTGAAAGGCCTGCCGATATCAGGCTCACCTCGTTTGATGGCGATGCAGACGTCTATCACTTCTGCACCGGCCCGATCGAGGGCGGCGAGGAGGGCCTTCATGGTCCCTCCGGTGCTGATGACATCATCGATTATCACCACCCTGTCCCCGGGCGAAATTCCGTTCAGGTAGAGCTGCCCCTTCGAGTAACCGGTCACCTGGTGGACAGGTACTTCACCTGGGAGCCGGTACTCTCTCTTCCGGACGATGTTTAAGGGAAGATCTGTCATACTGGAAATGATCGAACCGAGGGGAATGCCCATCGCTTCAGCGGTCACGATACGGTCAGCACCATTGAAGTCGATAGCCTTGACCATGGCCGTCGCGACCTCCCGAAGCAGTGCAGGTTCAATCGCAGGGACCCCGTCGGTAATGGGGTGAATGAAGTAGTTGTAATCGCCCCTTGCCACGATAGGGCAGGATTCAAGAGTAGAAATCAGCCGTTCAAGCATACATCTCACCGATGTCGTTTAAGAAAGATTCGATGATCCCGGCATGCACGTGGGGCATGCAGACAATCCGGAGATGCCCTTCCCGTGTCCAGGAGACCTTCCAGGGCTCGGGGATGTCAATGGCTTCGAAGGTCACCACGTTCACATCGGGAGTGACCACCCGCCGGATTCCAAAACTTTCCATGCCGGCGATAAGGCGGCGGGTGTTCTTCATGCAACCCTGGACCACAGCCTCCATCCCCTCGGAGCCCAGGTATTCGAGTACAGCAAGCGCCGCAACGACCGGCCCTCCCGGCCGGGTCCCGGTCAGGGTGTACTCCTGCTTGACCGAGAGGTAGGGAGTGTCGATCGCAAGGGTGCAGAGGTGCTCGAGGCTCCGGAGGAGCAGGACTCCGGCCGGAATGGTGCTCATACCCATCTTGTGCGGATCGACGGCGATACTCGAAACACCGGGAAGCGAGAAATCAAAGGCCGGGCTTTCCGGCAGGAACGGAAGGACAAGGCCCCCGAAGGCCGCATCAACATGGAGGAAGATCCCAAGGTCTGAAGCCAGGGATGACAACTCCCGGATCGGGTCAACCATGCCATATTCGGTTGTCCCGGCGATGCCGACGAGGCAGCAGGTGTTTGCATCGATGGCCTCCCTGACCGCTTCCACATCCATACGCTTCTGGCTGTCAAGGCGGACGGGGCGGATCTCGAGCCCCAGCATGTCGCCGGCCTTTTTAAAGGAGAAATGTGCTGACTCTGGCAGCACCACGTTCGGTGACTCTTTCCTGCAGAGGGATTTGGCGATCCTGAGCACCTGGATATTCGACTCCGTTCCTCCCGAAGTCGCGTAGCCGCATCCCCCGGGGCTCCTGAAGAGGGTTGACAGGCGTTCGACCAGGAGCTGCTCGAGGGAGGCCGTGCCGGGGAAGAGGCCAGGGTCGCCGAGATTTGTCTCGATAAAGAGCGTGTGGGCCTTCACCGCGACAGGGTGGGGGGGTGTACACATCGAGGAGAGGATGGACGCGTAGGAGAGGTCCAGATCCTTTTTCGCAGAGAGAAAGGAGAAGAGGTCGTCTTCCTTGCAGCCTTTCTTACGCATTTGACCTTCTCGCAGACTCGAGAATGATGCGCTGTTCTGTCCTGGCCACGGTCTCCCGGATCTTGGCCACGGCATCGATGTTTGCAGAAACACTGGAGATGCCATGCTCCACCAGCCACTCCACCATAGGGGGTTCAGACCCCGCCTGCCCGCAGATGGAACATTCCACCCCGTTGTCACGGCAGACCTTTATGGCAGAATCGATGAGGGCAAGGACCGCCGGGTGTTTCGGCTGGTACATGGTGGCCACGTTCTCGTTGTTCCGGTCGATGGCCAGCGTATACTGGACAAGGTCGTTTGTTCCGAAAGAGGCAAAGTCGATCCCAGCCCGGATGAAATCTTCAATGAGGAGGGCGCTGCTCGGGATCTCGATCATGATACCGAGCGTTGCTTTCCGGGTATCGATGCCGAACTCCTCCAGCATGGCACAGGCGGCAACGAACTCATCAGGATGGGAGACCATGGGAAACATGACCCCGAGGTTGTCGTATCCCTGCTCCCAGAGCAGGCGGAAGGCCTCGGCCTGGAGCCTGAACTGGTCAGGGCTCTGCAGGTCCCGCCGTATTCCCCGCCACCCGAGCATGGGGTTGTGCTCGAGTGGTTCATTCTCTCCTCCCTGCATGTTCCGGAATTCGTCGGTCGGTGCATCAAGCGTCCTCACCCAGACTGGTTTTCCATAGAAGGCATCGAGCACGATCTTGATTCCCCGGTAGAGTTCCTGGACGAATTCCTCCTCGCGGTTATTGGTGATGAACCAGCCCGGCGTTCGGCTCAGTCCGAGGATGAGGTGTTCGATCCGGAGGAGGCCAACTCCATCCGCACCTGTCGCGGCTGCCCGGCCCGCAGCCTCGGGAATGGAGACGTTCACCTTCACCGCAGTGGCGGTGATCAGCGGCAAGGAGACGAACCCGGCAGTTGCCGGTTTTGCGGCGGGCTGTTCAAGGACACCGTCATACACAAAGCCTTTCTCACCGTCCACGGTCACAAGCTGCCCCTGCCTGAGAGTGGCTGTTGCGGTCCGGGTCCCGACCACGGCCGGGGTTCCCAGTTCACGGCTGACGATGGCGGCGTGGCAGGTCATGCCCCCCTCATCAGTGACGATCGCGGCCACTTTCCGCATAGCCGGCACCATGTCCGGGTTGGTCATCCTGGTCACCAGGATATCCCCTTCCTGGACACCCCCGATATCTTTCACGTCATGGACGATGACGACTCTCCCGGCGACAATCCCGGGCGATGCCCCCTGCCCGCGGACGATGATCGGGGATTCCCCGGCCTCCATCTTCGGGGAAGAAACAGAACCCCGAATCGTCGTTATAGGCCGGGACTGGAGGATGAAGATCTCGTCACCCACGATTCCCCACTCGACATCCTGGGGGACTGCATAGTGGGTCTCGGCGATCTTGCCATAGTTCGCCAGTCGGGCTACTTCGGGATCTGAAAGAACGGAGGCTTCCTGCCGGTCTTTGTCCACGTCACGTGTTTTCGTCCCATGAGCCCCGTCAGAAACGATCTCGATGGCCTTCCTGGCGATAAGCCTGTCGACAACCTTTCCTGTTCGCTGGTCGAAGATGTACTTGTCGGGAGAGAC
>JAJRBS010000193.1 GCA_028679325.1 Methanoregulaceae archaeon
CTATGAAGAGCACCTCGGAGAGGTCGTAGGGCACCTCCAGGTAGTGGTCCGAGAAGCTGCTGTTCTGCTCAGGGTCGAGCACCTCGAGCAGTGCGCTCGCCGGGTCTCCCATGTAGGAGGCGCCGAGCTTGTCGACTTCATCGAGGATGAAGACCGGGTTCTTGGCGCCCGCCCTCTTCATTCCCTGGATGATCCTGCCAGGAAGTGCTCCGACATAGGTCCTCCGGTGACCGCGGATCTCGGCCTCGTCCCGAACCCCGCCCAGGCTGATCCTCACGTACTTCCGGCCCAGGGCATCGGCGATACTCTTCCCGAGGCTTGTCTTGCCGGTGCCGGGTGGCCCGGCAAGGAGAAGGATCGATCCCTGCTTCTCGTGCTTGAGCTTCATGACCGCCAGGTGCTGGATGATCCGTTCCTTGACCTTCTCGAGGCCGTTGTGGTTGCTGTCAAGAACTTCACGGGCTCTCGCTATGTCGACGCTCGTCTTCTCCCCGGTCACCCACGGGAGCTCGAGCAGAAGGTCGAGGTAGTTCCGGATGATGTGGCTCTCGTGATTCTGGCCGCCGCCGGTCTCGAGTTTCCTGGCTTCTGCGAGCGCCTTTTTCCGCACCTCCCCGGGCATCTCCGACTGCTCGATCTTCTCCCGGTATCCCCCGTCCCCGGGATGTCCTTCGCTCTCGGCAAGCTCGTCCTGGATCAGTTTCAGCTGCTCCCGGAGCATGGCCTCGCGGTTGGCCTTCGAGACCTTCTCCGAGACCTTTCGGGCCATCTCCACCTTAAAACCGATATCCTCCTGGAGCTTCCGGAGGAGCGCGAGGAACATCTCCCCTCTCTTCCGCATCGAGACCGTCTCGAGGATGGCCTGCTTCTCGGCGACGGGGACCGGGGTAAAGGGCATGACATGCCCCATGACCAGGTCGACTGTGTCCATCCGGTCGATGGGCTCCATGAACTGCTCGGAGCCCGGGAAGTGCCGGCCGATCTGGTGAATAGCGTCCCGTATCTCGGCGAGAAGCGCTCTCCTCATCGACTCATCGAGGTCATGCTTGTCCGGGAGGGGAACGTAACTTGCGTAGAAAAGGCTCCCCCTCTGGTTGAGAGATTCGACTTCTATCCTCTGGACGGCGGCGGCATCGACAAGGTAGCCGTCATCGGCAGGCTGGACGGTCGGGATTTTGAGCAATGTCCCGATCCGGTAGAGGGTCTCTTCGGTTGGCTCGCAGCCTTCCTTCACAGCGAGTGCCACGGCTGTTGCCGGGCCGCCGTCCTGGAGCAGGGCTGCCAGCTGTTCACCGGTCTCTTTGTCGACTTTCAGCTTGGTGCGGGTCTGGGGAAAGACCACGATATCGTCGAGGGGCAGGACAGGGAATTCTTTCCTGCCGGGGTCTTTTGCAAACATTATGTCTTCGTTCCTGGTATCAGAGTGAAATTAACGGACCTTCCTGAGTATCTCGATCAGCAGCCGGGTTTCCTCGTCGTCAAGGGACGCCATCATCCTCTCGATCAGCCGGGATACGGCGTACTCCTCGGCACGGGCTATCCGCCGGCCCTTCTCGGTCAGGCGGATGTAGAGCACTCTCCCGTCATACGGGCATCTCTCCCGGTACACGCATCCCATGCTCTCGAAACGGTTGATCATCTCGGTAACAGTGGGCTTCGAGTTCCGGGTGATGGCCGCGAGCCCGGAGAATGTCACATCCTCCTGCCGGTCGATGGCCTGGAGGTATCCGGCCTGCCTGACGGTGATGTCAGGAAGTCCGCACTCGGAGAAGATGGCACGGGAGCTCTCGTTTCGGATCCTGATCAGCTGGTCGATCACGATCAGCAGGTGTTCCTTCCCGGCCTTCATGGTCCGGTTATTTAGTTAGGGTTACCCTAATAAGAAGCTTGAGATCAGAGCAGCGAGACTCGAGGAAAGCACCGGAATGGTTGATCTCGCTGCATCTGGACGTACTCCTGTCAATACGACGGGAAAAATCCGTGCGGCTAAATGGAAAGAAACGTATTAAGGACTCTGAGCCAATCACACCTGTAACCTTCATTCGTGAAAGGGGGTGAAACGTATGAAACATGTATACCTGACCATTCTCCTCATCGGAACACTTCTCTGTTCCGGGATTGTTACCGCGGAGCAACCAGCAAAGGACCCGGTTGATAAACTGGTATTCATCCATTACAAGGACCCGGTGGAAGCGAAAGCATTTCCTGCTACGGACCAGGCAGAATTTTACCGGCTTTATGGCGTGAAATGGACAGCATTACCTGTTCACTACTCGATAAATCCTGAAAATACCTACAGCCCGGTTGAAAGTGATGTTATCGGAGCCATACAGGATGGATTCACAAGATGGAACGAGAGTACCACGGCTGATCTCTTTGTCTATGATGGAGAAACGACAAACAGTACGATGGAATTCAATGAAGAGAACAGTGTGTTTTGGGGCCCTATTTCAAACGCAAACGTGATTGCCGTGACGAATATCTGGATTAACCGGCGCAGCAGAGAGATCGTTGAGACGGACATCCAGATGA
>JAJRBS010000202.1 GCA_028679325.1 Methanoregulaceae archaeon
CGAGGTTGTCCAGGACTTCACCGGGATCAGCCTCGATACCCTCTGATCTTTTTTTTTATCTGCCCCCCGGCCGGTTCTGGGGAAATATCCTTGAGAAAAGGAAGGGCTGTCCCCCTTTTTCAAATATCCTTCCCGCAACCGCTCCGATCCGATTTCAAACGGGGCGCTGTTCCCGTTTCAAACCTGCGAAAAATACCGGGATTACCGGGCCGTTTCAGGGGTATCGGCCATTATTAACCCTGCTGCCCGTCTGCCTGATCCATCGCTTCCTTGTAGAAGGAGAGGATCTGGATGACAAAGTTCTGCTGTTCATCGAGGCTCTGCCCGTCGTCAGGGGAGCAGAGGTAAGCAACGGCGTAGGCGAGGATCACGGCATTGTCGAGGGCGAAGCTCTCGGAGCTCTCGATAAGTTCCGGCGGCAACACGATAGCCAGGTACTGGAAGTCATCGGCGGAGAAGGTCTTCTCTGAGTAGGACTTCACCATGGATGCCTGGAGGCTTTCGGCCCTGTCCCGGATGATGGTCAGCGCCTTCCGGAGGGAGGCAAATGCCCCTTCACCCTTCAGCCTGTCTATGGCCTTGTCGGCACCAGCGATGGCGTTTGGATAAATGCCGAACTTGAACGAGAGCACGGCCGATGCTATCTCGTGGGCGGTATCACGGTCGATGGATCGAAAATTAGGGGTGATCCGGTGCATATAGGCATACAGGAACTTCTCCATAGGATCCTCATACTTGTCTTTGGCAGGCAGGGTGCTAAACCTTATGTTCAGCCTGATCACGAGCACGGTGAGGCTGGCTGCAAACAGCAGCTGGAGGAGGAGGGTCGGCTTCACCTCCAGCGGGATAAGAAAGATGATGACGGCGTAGAGGGGGGCGAGAAGTGCGACGATATCCCGCCGGGGCTTGATCCAGGCCAGGTACGCCAGGAGGAACGATCCTGCAAGCACTCCCCAGTAGAACGATCCGGCATCATCGATGATCCCCTGTGAAGCGAGCAGGATACCGACACCTGCCCCCCCGAAGCTGACGGCCGGGACGGCTATCGAGAGGGCCCATTCCTTCCGGCTCAGCTGTGGCATCCATCCATCCATCATCCGGTACAGGTAGGAAGGAGAGGCATATAGGTCTTTATCATTCGTCCGGGACAGCGACTCCTGCCCCGTATGCTTTAAACCCCGCAGAAACAACACTACCGTATGAAGGTGTGCATCATGTGCGGGGGTGAGGGGACCCGGCTCCGCCCCCTCACCTTCGAACGGCCGAAGCCCTGCATCCCGATTGTCAACCGCCCGTCGGTCCAGCACCTGGTCTCCCATCTCTCGAACCTTGGTTTTACCGATGTGGTTATAACCGTCGGATACATGGCCGCAGCCATCGAGGAGGCACTGGGTGACGGTTCCCTGTTCGGGGTCGATATCACCTACGTTCACGAAAAAACGAAACTCGGGACGGCAGGGAGCGTGAAAAATGCAGAGGAGTATCTCCACGGCCAGGACTTCCTGGTGGTAGGCGGCGATCATGTCACCGATGTCAACCTCCTCGAACTCTTCCGTGCTCACCAGAAGTTGAAGCCGGCGGTGTCCATCGGTTTGATCAGCATCGATGACCCGGCAGAGTACGGGATCGCTGATATCGATGCCAGTTACCGGATCCGGCGGTTCAAGGAGAAACCCGCACCCGGCGAGATCTTCTCGAACCTGGCCAGCACCGGCATGTACGTCTGCAGCCCGGAGATCTTATCCCTCATCCCGGACGGAAAGAAGTTTGACTTCGCCAAAGACCTCTTCCCCCTCCTCATGTCCCGGGGAAAGATCATAAGGGGCTGGCTTGCCCGGGGAAACTGGACCGATGTCGGGAACCCGGCTTCGCTCCGGCAGGCAGGGCGGTGGAAGCTTGACGAGATCCCTTCTACCACCATCAGCGGCGAGGTCTCCATCCGGGGGGGGCACATCCTCGGGCCGGTCTTGCTCGGGGACCAAATCTCCATCGGGAAAAACAGCCAGGTGATCGGTCCGGTGGCCATCGGGACCGGGACAACCATCGGGGATGACGTCCTCATCGGTCCCTATACGAGCATCGGCGACCACTGCGTCGTCAGGTCGCAGGCCAGGATCTTCTCGTCATCGATCTACGACAGGGTGACCATCGGAAGGAATACCACGGTATCGGGGAGCATCATCGACAACAGAACAGTCATAGAAGAGGACTGCTGCCTCGAGAACGACACCGTGATCGGGCCGCGGGTATGTATCGGGAACGGCTCTGTCATTCACTCGAAGACACGGATCTGGCCGGAAGTTGTCATCCCCGCGGAGACGGTAGTCACGGAGCATGTCCTGAACGAGGCCTACGAGCTCCAGTGTGAAGGTTCTTAAAAATCAGTCCAGCCGGCCGGTTACACCCCGTTGATCAGGCCCGGCGGACCAGCCGGTGGGTTATGGCTACAAGAGGGTGGCGGGCATAGTCGAGGACCTGTATGTCGTCGAGGGTCCGGAGGTTCATGGCCCGGGCAGTCCTCTCCATGCCGAGCTCGATGTTCTCATTCACCTCGATGACATAGGCGTCGAGGCTGCGGATTCCCAGTTTCCGGGCGGCTATGGCCCTGTGGTGGCCATCGACGAGGATCAGTCTCCCCGGCCTCCGGATGACGATCAGGGGTTCGGCGAGCCCCTTCTTGATCTCGTATATCCTTCCCTCAAGCTCGTCCTCGTAGATCCTCGACTGGGTGGGTATGAGCTGGTCGATGGGGACGGTCTCGCGTTTCAGCTCGGGATTGATGCCATGGAGTTTTTTTAAAGTGGTGATGAAGTTGAAGACTTTCTCGGGGGAGACATGCTCTATCTGGGAACGGATCACATCTGTATTCGATATGATGCCGAGCAGCCGGTTTTCGGCGTCAACCACCGGCAGCTTCTGGATACCGGACCTGAAGATGACCCGGGCGGCATCGTTGATGCTCATGTCGGGGTCGGCCACGATCAGGTGCCGGGACATTACCTTCTCTACTTCCGTGGACGGTGAGACAAAAAGCAGGTCACGGGCGGCGATATACCCCACCACCTCTTTGTCCTTCACAACCGGGAAGCCATCGTGTCCGGTGGTCTGGATCTTTTCCATGACCTCGCGGCAGGTGCCCTCAGCCGGGATGGTGATCACGTCATAGGTCATGTAGTCCCTGACCTTTTTCTTGTCCATGCCTGTACCTGTTCCTGCGCGCTAGGTCATCAAGACATCGGAAAAA
>JAJRBS010000066.1 GCA_028679325.1 Methanoregulaceae archaeon
GAGCTCTTCCCTTTCCATCTCATCGAGCCGCATCTTGATGAAGTCACGGGCTTCGGAGAGTTCCGGGATGACCTTGAACTCGAGTGCATTAACCCTTCGCTTGGTCGACTCGATCTCGTCCAGCAGCTTCTTCATGGTGGTCTCGATCTCGGCACTCTCGATGACCGCCTCCACGAGGTCCTCGTACGCGGATGCAGTCTCATCGATGATGGACGTTGTCCCGAGCATGCCATAGCCCCTGTCGATAAGGGATTTTTTCACGCTGGTCGACTCGATCTCCGGGACCACAACACCCATAATGTTCTTGCTCGAGAGGGTGATGTCCGGCACTTCCTGGACAGCGAATGCCGCCGATTTCACCCCGATCGTCCCTTCCACGGTGTTGGCCATGGCCATCATCTCCCCGGCATGCTCGAACTTCTTTAAAAGATCCCCCCTGCTATCTTTCGCCGCGGCAAGGACCTTGAAAAATTCGATGATCAGGCCGTCACGCTTCATCTTCAGGATCTTGTAGCCACGTTCAGAGAGGGCGATCCGTCTCTTCAGGCTGATGAGCTCCGACCTGGTGGGTTTGACATCGCGCAGCGCCATGGAACCTTACCCCTGTGCTTTGGCGTCCTGCTGCCTGAACTTCGGGTGGTATTTGTTGATCAGGTCGCGGTCGATCCTCACCAGTTGTTCGACAGGAAGCGCTGAGAGGAGGTCCCAGCCGAGGTCAAGAGTCCCGAAGATGGTACGGTCCTCGTTGTATCCCTGGCGGACGAAACGGTTCTCGAAGAGATCCGCAAACTCGAGGAACATTCGGTCACGTTCGGAAAGGGCATCTTTCCCGACGATAGCCACGAGGCCGCGGAGATCGTTTCCTTCAGCGTAGGCGGCATAAAGCTGATCCGAGACCTTCTTATGATCCTCCCGGGTGTGCTCCTTCCCGATACCGAGGTTCATCAGCCGGGAGAGCGAGGGGAGGACATTGACCGGGGGGTAGATCCCCTTCCGGTGCAGGTCGCGGCTCACCACGATCTGCCCCTCCGTGATATAACCGGTGAGGTCCGGGATGGGGTGGGTGATGTCGTCGCCGGGCATGGTCAGGATAGGGAACTGGGTGATCGAGCCCTTCTTCCCCTTGATGATCCCCGCCCTCTCGTAGATGCTGGCCAGGTCGGTGTACATGTACCCGGGGTAACCCCTCCGGCCAGGCACCTCTTCACGTGCCGCCCCTATCTGACGGAGTGCCTCGCAGTAGTTGGTCATGTCAGTCAGGATAACGAGCACGTGCATGCCAAGATCGAAGGCGAGATACTCGGCTGTTGTCAGGGCCAGTCGAGGAGTGATGATCCGCTCGACTGCCGGGTCATCGGCCAGGTTGAGGAAGACCACGGCCCGTTCGAGGGCCCCGGTCCGCTCGAAGTCCTGCATGAAGTGGTTGGCCTCTTCCTTGGTGATGCCCATGGCCGCGAACACCACGGCAAACTCTTCCTTTGAACCAAGCGCCTTCGCCTGCCTGGCGATCTGCAGGGCGATGTTGTTGTGGGGAAGTCCGGCACCGGAAAAGATGGGCAGTTTCTGGCCCCTCACCAGCGTGTTTGTTCCATCGATGGTAGAGATACCGGTCTGGATGAACTCCTCCGGTGAAGCCCTGGCATAGGGATTGATCGCTGCCCCCGTGATATCAAGCCTCTTTTCAGGGACGATCTCGGGACCGCCATCGATGGGTTTACCGCCACCCGAGAGGATGCGTCCGAGCATCTCCCGGCCGACAGGCATCTTGATAGTCTCGCCGAGGAAACGGACTCCGGTGTCCTTTCCTATCCCGGCAGTGGTCTCGAAGACCTGGACCACGACCAGCTGGTCGCTGGTATCCAGGACCTGTCCCCGCTTGATGCTGCCATCGAACAGGGCAAGGTTGACCAGTTCGCCGTAACCGACCGGTTCGGTCTTCTCGACAAAGACGAGAGGCCCGGCGATCTTTGAAATTGTTCTGTACTCTTTCATACCGACGACCTCAGTCTGGTAAACTCGCTGTCCATGGCATTCTTTATGCGTTCCAGTTCCGGCCTGTAATCCTTGATGAACTTGATCTGGGGCAGATCGTTCTTGGACTGTATGCCGATGATCTGCTGAGGGGTGACCCCTGCAACCTGGGCTGCATAGGCATGATCTGCGAAGGACCTGATGGTCTTCATCATGTCGTACTGTTTGGACATGTCGCAGAAGGTATCGACCGGATCATAGGCATTCTGTTGCAGGAAGATCTCGCGGATCATTCGTGCAACCTCGATGGTGACCTGCTCAGCCTCGGGTAAAGCGTCCGAACCCACCAGCTGGACGATCTCCTGGAGCTCGGCCTCCTTCTGCAGGACCTCCATGGCCCATGCCCGCAGAACGTTCCATTCCGGCGATACTTCTTTGTCGTACCAGTCATGGAGGGTGTCCAGGTAGAGCGAGTAGGAGTTCAGCCAGTTGATGGCCGGGAAGTGTCTCCTCTGGGAAAGTTTCGCATCCAGCGCCCAGAAGACCTTCACGATACGGAGCGTGTTCTGGGTGACAGGCTCGCTGAAATCACCCCCGGGCGGGGAGACCGCACCGATGACCGATACAGACCCATC
This sequence comes from Methanoregulaceae archaeon, assembly GCA_028679325.1. GTDB lineage: Archaea > Halobacteriota > Methanomicrobia > Methanomicrobiales > Methanospirillaceae > UBA9949. Next base: position 2,607 of record JAJRBS010000066.1, read on the forward strand.
CCTGCCCGAGAGAGTCTTCACCCTTCCTGCCCTCTCGTAGAACTCGGAAAGCCGTGCGGCGAGGTAGGCGGGATAACCCTCCTCCCCGGGCATCTCTTCGAGACGGGACGAGATCTCTCTCATCGCTTCCGCCCACCGCGAGGTCGAGTCCGCCATGAGGGATACATCGTACCCCATGTCACGGAAATACTCGGCGATGGTGATCCCTGTGTACACCGAAGCCTCACGTGCGGCTACGGGCATGTTGCTTGTATTGGCGATGAGCACCGTCCGCTCCATGAGCGGTTTCCCGGTCTTCGGGTCCTCGAGTTCGGGAAACTCGGTCAGCACCTCGGTCATCTCATTCCCGCGTTCGCCGCAGCCGATGTACACCACGATCTCGGCATCACTCCACTTGGCGAGCTGCTGCTGGGTGACAGTCTTTCCGCTCCCGAACGGTCCCGGGATCGCGGCCGTGCCCCCCTTTGCGATGGGGAACAGGCCGTCGAGGATTCGCTGACCGGTGATGAGCGGTATGGTCGGGTTCATCTTCTCGGTGACCGGTCTCGGGACACGGACCGGCCACTTCTGCATCATGGTAAGCCCGGTGCCCGAATCAAGGGTACAGATAACCTCCTCGATGGTGAAAGAACCCGAGCGGATGCTCTTGACCTTTCCCCCGGCCACATTCGGAGGAACCAGGATCCGGTGGACGATGTTCGTCTCCTGGACCTCACCGATGATCGAACCCGGAAGGACAGTGTCTCCCTCCCTGACCAGGGCTTTGAATTCCCATTTTTTCTGATGGTCAAGACCCGGAGCCGATACTCCCCGCTGGATGAAGTCACCCATCTTGCTCACAAGAACTGAGAGAGGTCTCTGAATTCCATCGTAAATACTGGTCAGGAGCCCCGGGCCAAGCTCAACGGCAAGAGACAGCCCGGTGTTGATAACCGGTTCCCCTGGCCTTATCCCCGAGGTGTCTTCATAGACCTGGATAATGGTCTCGTTTCCCTGGATCTTGATGACCTCTCCCATGAGCTCTTCGTGACCGACCTTGACCACATCGTACATGTGCGCATCGATATTGACGGCGGTCACCACGGGGCCGGCGATTCTCTTGAGAACTCCGCCGGATCCTTTAGCTGCCTTCGCTTCTATTTCCACAGATCAACACCCACTGATCGCTTGATTTTCTCCCTCATGGACATTCCTCCTTCCTCCCTGCCGATGGCGATGACTGTCGGTTTCACCGAATTCTCCAGTGTGGCCTGCAGGCGTCGCGGGATCCTGTTCATATCCTGGTTGGAGAGGACCAGGATACCGACCGTTTGATCGTCCAGCATCCTGGTGATATATTCAACGAGTTTCTCATCCGATTCGGCAACGAAGGTCTTCCGGATACCTGCCAGCCTGAATCCGATCACGAAATCAGATCGTCCAACAACTGCCACTTCCATTCATATCACCAGGTATCCCCGAATCCTGTCGGTGGGGAGTTCCGCCTCCTTGCCCCTCGCCAGTGCCCGGAGGTTGAAGATCTCGTACTTCTTCTTCTCGAGATAGGTGAGGATGGGGTGGATCGAGAATGGCTTCAGCTTGGTAAGGAGCTCCATCTGGCCGAGCTGGATCCGTATGAGGTCAATCTCGATCTCCCGTATGGACTTGCCTGCCCCCATCTCATCAAGGAGAAGGAGCAGGGGTTTCAGACGCACTTTGATCTTCTTCTTCAGCGCATCGATGAATTCCCGATCGTCTTCGAGATCGATAAGGTCCTGGAACTCGTCGGGAGCAAAACTCCCGCCCGGTATCATCAGAGCCCGGGCATCCTGATGCAGCCGTTCCCGTCTGAGCCGGAAAATGTTCCTGATATTCATGATGTCTATGTCGAGCACGATGAATTCAAGAAACTGTTTTCCTCCCTTGAGACCGCCTCCTGCAACGGCAAGGAGGTCCAGATAGTAGTCCTTGTACAGCTCATTCTCGATGTCTGAGAAGGATTCTTTCTCCAGGGCGGCAGCATAACCGGCAGCAATGACCGGATAGACCGATTTACCCCGGAGTGCCTCGAGGATCCTCTCGGGAGAATCTTCTTTGAGCAGACGGTCGAGAAAGATCCGGTCCAGTTCACCTGCCGGAACGAGAACTTCACGGATCTTACCCTGTTTCATCCCCTGTGCCTTCCCCCGAAGGATGCCGAGCACGTTCTGGATGTCCCATTTCCGGAGATAGGACCTGACAAAGGACTTCAGGACCCCCGGAGTGATCTGCTGGACGTTCTGAAACTCCTTTGCAAGGTTCCAGGAGAGGGCGTGCTCGAGAAGATCCGCCCCATGAAAGAAGGGCGACAACTCATCAATCTCTTTCTTGTACTGGGTCTCTTCGATGATACGGGTAATCTCCGGAATGCTCATGTTCAGCATCCTGTAGTAGTCTTCTTTCGGGATGAGCTTCGACTTACGGTACCTCATCCTCGTGCAGACATAGACATAGGGAACAGGCCCTCCGGACCGGACTTCAGGCACCCTCCCTCACCTCATCCGAAAAGTATGTCTGATGCATTCTTCAACCATGTCTCCCACAGATCGTTCATCAGCGTGCGATAGCTGTAGTCGATCTGGAGTTCACCGTCTTTGCTTTCGATGAGGACACCGCCTTCAGTCTCAACCGCCTTGCCCACGGCATAGCCTTTCAGGGCAGGATCGCTTCCCAATAACCGGGATAAGGTTTCCTGGTCCCGCCTGTTGCAGTGGACGACCCCCTCGGGAATCTCGGTTTTTGCCTTCGAGAGGAGGTTTTTCATGACCTCACGATGGAAATCTTCAGGCAGTTCAGCTATCTTTGAAAGGGCAGCCTGGTGCACCTGGTCAAGCAGATGCTTCTGGGTGTTCAGAAGCTGGCGCTTCACAACAAGATTGGCGGCTGAAACCTCCTGGTTCATCAGGTGGGCGGTCTGCCGTTCGACTTCCTGGTCTGCAGCCAGTTTGATCTTTCCGGATTTTTCCTGGGCCTCGGCCAGGATACGCCTGACTTCGGCCTGAGTCTCCTGCCTGATCCGGTCTTCCTCCTTCTTCCCTTTTTCCCGGAGCTCCTCTATGACCACTTCCAGTCCCATGGTCTTCTCCGATCAGAACAGCATCAGCAGCGCCACGACAAGACCAAAGATGACGATGGTTTCGGGAATGACGGTCAGGAGCAGAACGAGACCAAAGACGTCCTTGTTCTCTGCGGTTGCCCCGACTGCCGCAGATCCGATAGCAGTCTCCGCGATGCCTGTGGCAATTCCCGTTGATCCAACGGCTATAGCCGCCGCCAGTGCCTTCATTCCGCCCTGTGATGCTTCTGCAACCTGTACTGCAACATCTGTCTGTAACAACATTTTTTTACTCCTCCGAATATCTCCGTTTTGTTCCAAATGGGTTGTATTTCTTTCCTCCACCCTTGTAGAATTTGGTGAAGAATTCGATGTAATTCAACCTGAGGGACTGTATCCCGGCACCGAGAACACCGAGCACGGTATTCAGGAGATGCCCTATCAGGAAGACAACAGCCCCGATGATAACGATCACCACGCCGAAGATGGTAAGTTGTTCCAACTGCGGTTCGATGATCAATCCGATTGCGATGAAATTTACCACCATGGCGATGGCAACCGAAGAGAGCCCGATACCTACGATACGGGCGAATGAGAGAACATGGGAAAGAATGGTGGGAAGTTCTATGATCTCCAGTGTCGACTCGCGGATGATGAATACGATGCCGAGCAGCATCATAACCAGTCCAAGGAGAGCCGGTGCCGATAGACCACCTGCCACGGCCGGCATACCGGTAAGGTCCGGCATGAGTGGCAGGGCTACGAAAGACCAGATGAGGAACAACAGCCCCCATAACACCATGATCCATCCCAGATTGGCCAAAACGGCCTTAATCCGATGGGATCCGTGGTCATGCAGGGCATGGTTGACAATCCCGAGGATCCTGCCAAGGGTAATGGTTGCCACGCCGACCCAGATCACCATGATCATCAATTCCGGGATTTCCGGACCGTGACCTCCTGCATGACCGCCGATATTCAGGTGACGGCTGGGGAGGACCGGCTCAATACCTGGTATCATGAAACCGAACACCTCGCTGTACAGCACACCGAAGATAATGGTGGAAATACTGGCTATAAACAGGACCCCAACGAGTTGTTGAGCCTCACCACCCACCTTTTTCAATAACATCCAGAGTCCGATACTCATGGCGAGCAGGATTAAACCGTACCCGAGGTCTCCGAGTATCAAACCGAAAAAGATGGGGTAGATGATGGCCACGACCAGGGTCGGGTCGAGCTCTGTGTATCGGGGCCTCGCATACGTATCCATCAGGAGCTGGCTTGGCCGGGCAAAACTGACGTTGTCATATTCCACCGGGACCACATCTTTCTCCTCTTCCACAGGCAGTTCCGTGACAAAGGCCTTTCCGGCCGAAGCACGGATAATGCCGTCGGAGACGGTCCCGACAGAGTCTTTCGGGACCCAGCCTTCAGCAATAAAGGCATGGTCGGTCGTTGCGAAACGGAGCGGGGCTTCGGCCTTCTCGATGTCAATGGACAGGAGCTCTTCGCATGCAGCCAGGAATCCCGCATAATCCCCCTTGCGGGAATCAAGAGCTGTAGAAATCTCCTGTATCTCCTTGTTGACGAGCTCCAGTTTTGCGGCGTACTCGGTAATCCTCTCCTTGGCAGTACCGGTCTCGAGCGGAATGGATATGGCCTGGAACTGGGAGTCCATCAGGTTCCGTTCCGCTTCCGCCTTGTAGGCATTCGGCACCGCTGCGATGAGAAGGTTACCTTTCTTCGAAGCGGCGAAGTACTCTTCGCAGGGAACGCCCAGGTCTGGTTTTTTGGACACATAGCCTGCCAGGACCGTGACAGTCCTGTACCCGGAGAGCAGGGAAAGATCGTAGGGAACCTCAGCGAAGGGGGACAGGGCTTCAATCTTCTGTTCTGCCTCCTTTGCCTTGTTCTCGAGTGCCTGTCTGCGGTTGACAAGAGCCTCGACCTCAGCTTCGAGCGCCGGGAGATCCTTCTCGATCTTCTCCTTCAGGGCCGAAGCCCTGGCCATTTCCTGCGGCTTGAGCTCCTCTGGCTGAAGGGAGAAGGCACTCATCACCGAGCGGAGCCTGATCAAGTCTTTCGATGTCTGGCTCGCTCCCTCGAGGGGCAGGCCGATGCGGTATCCCTCGTACTCCTCATCCCTGTCTTCGACAAAATCCTCGACATGGAAGAGGCGCTGGCGATGGAGTTCGGCGACCACCACCCCCATAATATCCTTGGGGGCGGCGATGAGGATCTTCCCCATCTTTTCAGGCTTTAACATTCAGTTTCTCCTTAAAACGTGAAACAAGAAGTTCCACGGCTTTCGGAAGATTTTGACTGCCCCTTCCCTTGAGATCCGCGGCTTTTCTCTCGCCTTCGGTGATGATCTCCCTGCGCCTCTTCTCAGCATTCTCCCGTGCTTCAGCAAGTTTCAGCTTCTTGTAGTCTTCCGCACCTGCGGTTGCCTTCATGACAAGGTTGTCGGCCTCGAGTTCAGCGTCGGAAATACTGCGCTTCCGTTCTGCCATGACCGTGCTGATACGTGACTGGTACTCTTCTTCGGTTGTTTTGATGTTTTTTAACACCTCAGTCTTCATTCAACCTCCTCTCACGGCAGATGAGATATTTGACCGAAATTGTTCTTATAGCTGTTGATATTTTTCTCCCCGAAAAATCGTTTTTTTCGGGAGAATCATGAAAATAAAAGGAATACGGTTTTCCTTACAGAAATCCTGAAGCAAATAGTCCCTTTTTCTGCGCGGAAAAAACGGTGCAGATGATGCCTTGATGCATCAGGAAGAATCCCTTCCATGCAACCCCGTTTCGCGAGAGAAGGGGGTTACAACTGCCCCTTCCGGAAGACCCTCAACCGTGATGCCCTCTGGTCCTCCGCTGATGATGATGCCGGAGAGTTCATCGGATCCGCAGAGGAGGTGCTGGTCGGGATGGGTGCCACGCTCTATCGAACAGGAAAGGCAGATCTCATGCCCGGCGGAAACCACGTACCTGAGCCTTCGCGAGCCCGGATGCTGCCGGGGAAGGACGAAGAGGGGGTGCCTGTAGGTTCTGACGAGTTCGAGCAGCATGATCGCGGGCTCAAGGTCTCCACCCTCGGGGGCCGAGACGGCGATGATATCGCCCGTATCGACAGTGGTGCATATCTCACCGTCGAACGATTCGATGCAGAGCGGAAAACGCCGCCCCGACCTCCCGGCCAGCACAAACGAACATCTGCCCCTGATGAGGAGTAACTCACGGGGGGAAAGGGGGAAGTTCATCGACTATCCTGTGAGAGCTCGCTCCTCCAGGTCAAAAAGATCGCACATGAACCATTTCAGGGAGCCGGATACCCGAGCAGCTGCATGACGATGACGATCAAAGCCCCCGGGACACCTCCAAGAACGCAGAGAATGACATTAACGGCATTGTACTCGATGTCTGGTTTTCCGACGTAGGCCATCAGATTGAAATAGTTGACCAGGAAGAGGATGAGAAGGCCGAGGACAGAGTTGATGATGATCTTGACGATATCCTTCAGGATAAAAATGACCACGACCGCTATCAGCAACCCGGCTATGATCAATGCCAGGTCAATGGTCATTATTCACTCCCGATGATGTGCTGCTTCTTTAAGCGGAGAGAGGGAATGACAAACGTTCCGACCCTCCTGGTATCGGTCCCCAGCCCTGCCACGTCCCCGAGCATTGTGAAGACATTCCCGGAAAGCATGGCTTTCCTGACCGGAAATTCGTAGCTTCCGCCTTCGACCATGAAGGGATTGCTGAGCTCCACGGAGAAGTCCCCGGAGAAGGGGTTCGCGGTGTGAGCCCCCACGACATCCTGGATGAAAACTCCCCGTTCAGACAGGACCTCGGTGTGAGGTCCATCGATGACGATATTATGGGAACCGATGGCCGGGGATCCTCCGGGGCCCGACCGGACAGCGCTCCCGGTGCTCTCCGTTTCATAGCGGTAAGCGGTCTTGAGATCATAGGCGAAGGATTCGAGCACTCCGTTCCGGATGAACGGCAGCGGCCGGGTCATGGTCCCTTCCGCATCCCAGCCGGTGCTGTTGAGGCCGGACTCCAGCAGGGGTTCATCGGTTACGGATATGCCGGGGTCAATGATCTCCTTACCGATTGAACCCGACAGGTGAGAGCGCCCAGCATGCACGTTCCTCCCGGAGAGGGAAGGCATCAGGACGGCACCGATCAACTGTGCGGAAGCAACCGGCGACAGGATGACATCGTAATCCCCGGTCGGGAGCTCCCTGCCCTGCTCCGACTCCGATGCGTGAAAGGCCGCCCTTTCCCCGATCTCCGCCGGGTCGATATCGTTTGTGCAGGATGTCCCGAACTCCGATCCGGTCGATTGTTCGCGGATGGTCTCGATGGAAGCCGAGACCAGGCTCCGGGAT
>JAJRBS010000144.1 GCA_028679325.1 Methanoregulaceae archaeon
CGCGACGGCCACCGGGGTCCCTCCCCGTGTCCCTTCATTCGAGATCGAAGGGACAGGGAGGCGCCGGAGTTCCTCTTTTGACTCTGCCGCGTTAATGAACCCGACCGGGGTCCCGATCACCAGGGCGGGGTGGACAGCACCCTCCCGGATCAGCTCGCAGACCGCGAGCAGGGCGGACGGGGCATTCCCGATCACGAGGATCGAACCATCGATGGTTTTACCAAGAGAGACGATCCCGGCCCTGCTCCGGGTTATTCCGGTTGTCCGTGCCAGATTCCCTCCGTAATCGAGAGCGCAGAGGACCGGGCTCTCATGGCCCTTCTTCTGGATCCCGACCTGCACCATCCGGATGTCGGTAATAATCGGGGACTTCTTCTCCAGGGCCGCGAGCCCTGCCTCCACCGGGTGGTGACAGAAACGGAGAAGGCCGGCCATGCTGAAATCGCCCACGGCGACGGAGCAACGCTGCCGGATCCGGTCTTCACAGTTTTCGTCGCCAACAGCCTCCCGGGCCAGGGCCCGGCTTGATGCCGATATCCGGTATGCCTCGTCGGTCGAAGCCCCTAGGTCAATATACGTATTTTTTGTGGTATCCCCGCGGGGTGATGATCCCTTTGACATCTGTTCCATTCCTCCAAATCCTGCTCTCTTCCCCACCAACGATGACCGTTGTGTGCATGTCCACCTTCTCTGCGTAGTCCCTGATCTGCAACAGGGTGGTGACCGCGATCTCCTCTCCATCGCGAAACGCGTTCCTGATGATCCCGACCGGGGTATCCGGTCCCCGGAACCTCGCGGCGATCTCCATGGCTGCTGAAAACGTGTGAGGCCGGCCCCTGCTCTTCGGGTTGTACAGGACGACCGGAATGCCCAGGGAGAATGCTCCTTCAAGCCTCTTCTCGATGACCTCGAGGGGGGTGAGGAGGTCGGAGAGGCTGATGGTCACGAAGTCTCCCGAGAGTGGCGACCCGATGCGGGAGGCAGCGGCCTGTGCCGCGGTGACCCCGGGGACGACCTCCCAGTCAATATCCGAGCCGTCCCGGTCAAGGATCTCGAGCACGATCCCTGCCATGCCGTAGATGCCGGGATCTCCCCCGCTCACCATGGCTACTTTCTTCTCCCGGGCAAGGTCGATGGAGAGCTTTGCCCGTTCGACCTCCTTTCCCATGGAGCTCCTGATCACTTTTTTCCCGGGCAGGAGGTCAGAGATCTGGTTTAAGTAGGTATCGTTCCCGATGATGATGTCCGAGCCTTCGATGACCTGGCGGGCTCTCCCTGTCATCTGTCCGGGACCTCCCGGCCCTGTCCCCACGATGGAGAGCTTACCGTGCGATGGCAACTGTCACACCCCCAAAGACCGTCTTTTTCAGTACCAGGTCCTTATGCCTCGAGACTGCAAGGGCACCCGGTTCAGCCACACCTTCAAGGCCGATACGGGACGCACCCGAAGGGGACGGAGGCACGACGGCACTGATGGCACGGTCATCGAGGTATATCAGGGCGCCGCCGAGTGCCCGGACAGCCTCAAGGATACCGGATTCATGCGATTTCTTGACGGTGGTTGCATAGACCAGCACCTGGGAGGGCCGTATCCCGGCCAGCTCGAGAGCCGCCCGGATGGCCCCCTCCACCTCGTCCTTCGTGGAGCCTTTCCTGCAGCCGACCCCCACGCTGTACTCCCCGGAAGCAGAGAGGAATGCCACATCGTCGCCACCGATGACCACCGATGGTCCGGTCACCGCATAGATCCCGGCCTTCCCGTCGAGCAGGGCAGCATTGACCGTCCGCGATGCTTCCCTGTTGACCAGTTCTTTCCCATGCCGGGCAGCGATCCCTTCGACGGATTCCACCCCGGCCCTTTCCGTGGCCGTGGTTATGACGGGGATAGCCCCAAGCGCCCGGAGATGTTCCGCCATCTCGTTGGCACCGTGGTGCCCCCCGATGACAGGGATGGCAAAGGAGAGGTCGGGAGCTACAACCACCACAGCCGGGTCGCTCCACTTGTCCTTCAGCAGGGGGGCGATCCCCCGGACGGCGATCCCGGTGGCCATGACCGCCACGATACGCTGGAAGGCGGGGAAGGCGAGAGCGAATGCCTCCGGGGAGTAGGGGATGAGCTCTGCATCCAGCAGAGAGGCGACCTTCTCTGCCGGTTCCCGGAACCTCTCAAGAAAGATGACGGCAGCATTCATGAGTAGAGGACCGACCTCCGGTGACCGGATCCCTCCGGATCGATGACTCCTCCGACGATCAGGAGCGCCGACCGGGTTATTCCTGCGTCTGCCGCCTTCCGGGCGATGTCGGCAACGGTGCCACGGATGACCACCTCATCGGGCCAGCTGGCATGGTAGACGACCGCTGCCCGCGTGTCAGGGGGACACCGGAGTTTTTCGACGATCTCCTCTATCCTGTCGGCTCCCAGGAAGAAGGCCAGTGTCGCTTTATGCCGCGAGAGGGCTTCGATCTCGTCGCTTTCAAGGGTCTTTCCCGCGGGACGGGTGACGATGAGGGTATCCGAGACTCCCCCGAGAGTGAGCTGGGTCCCGAGGGCAGCGGCGGCGGCAAAGATCGAGGAGACTCCGGGGACAATCTCGCAGGAGATTCCTTCGGCGCAAAGCATCTGCATCTGCTCCACAATGGCACCGTAAAGGGACGGGTCCCCGGAATGGAGCCGGACCACGGTCTTCCCTTCCCGGGCGGCCTGCACCATGACCGGGACGATCTCCTCGAGCCTCCGCTTCCAGCTGTCAATCTTGAGAGATGCGGGAGACTCCCCGACCAGGACCGGGTTCACGAGCGATCCTGTGTATATCAGGACGTCGGCACGGGACAGGAGCTCCTTTCCCCGGACAGTGATCAGGTCGGGGGCTCCCGGCCCTGCACCCACGAAATACACTTTTCCCATCAGCGCCTCGCGTACAGGATGCTCATGTAGTCGCTCTCCTCGGGGAGCTCGTTCTCACGGTACACCCGCATCTCGTCCATGTACATGCGTTCGACGAGAACGAACGACCGGTAGCCCTCCTTCCGGAGGGTCTCCGCCATTTTTTGTGGCCGCCGGACCTTGAGCATGATCCGGCAGGGCGCTTCCCCAAGACCTTCGGTGACCAGGAAACCGTCGGACAGCGAGACATGGGCAACCGATGCAAATGCGGTGATGGAGCTGACTGCGGGTTCTGTCCGGCATGCGATACCCGGGTATCTTTCCGCCATCACCGCGACCAGCCGGGCATAGGTGGAGAAGAAGTTCGGGTCGCCGAGGATGCCGAGGATGGCGGTGCCGTCGCGGGCGACAGTTGCGATCCGGTCGGCGTTCCTTTCCATGCAGGCCGAAATAACGTCCTCATCCCCGGTCATGGGGAAGTCGAGGACTTCCGCATCCCGGTATGGCGAAACGAGACCGAGAGCGATCTTTCCCGGCACAAAGACGGCATCGGCCTCCCGGAGCAGCCTGACGGCCCGGAGGGTGAGATATTCCGGTTCGCCGGGGCCAAGCCCCAGGCCGATCAGCACGGGCTTCCCCCGACGATGATAAAGACCGGGTCCAGGGGCCGGAACATGACGCTCCCTGCGAGGGGGTAGGACCGGGAGACCATGACCTGGACTGCCTCCCGGAACATCGCGAGCTGCTGCATGGCAGTGACCGCCTCGGAAAGAGTGGACAGGAGAACGGCATTGACCACCACCGTCCGGACTCTTTTTTCGGCAAGAAGGGACAGGACCCTCGAGAGATCCCGGGAACCGCCGACAAAGGCGGTGTCCAGCCGGGGGATCCTTCGGAGGAGTTCAACCCCGTTCTCACAGGAGATCTCGATATTGTGGATACCCTGTTCGTCTGCCAGCTGCCGTGAACAGGCAACGGCTTCCTGCCTGAGGTCGACGGCGTAGACTTTTTTTACAGAGGGTGCTGCACTGACCGCTATCCTCCCTGTGCCGCAGCCGATGTCGGCAAAGATGTCATCGGGCCGCAGACCGAGCTTGGCAAGAGAAACGGCCATGATCTCGTCCTTTGTGGGCCCTCCCGGGAGGTTCATTTCTCATAAAGTAGGGTTGTGGAAAGGTATTAAGACTTGGATAAAAGGCGATCCGTCAGAAAGGGATCAGCAGATCTCCCTCGTGATAGAGGGATACGACTCCCCCGATAACGATCACCGCAGGTGGCTTGACCTTCTGTTCCCGGGCGATCCTCCCGATCTCCCCAAGGGCCCCGGTGGTTACCCGCTGGTCTTTCCGGAGACCGCGTTCGATGATGGCCACCGGCGTCCCGCTGTCCTTTCCGGCCGCGATCAGGGCCTTTGCGATCGAGGGCAGGTTCTTCACCCCCATCAGGATGACGATGGTGCCTTCCTGCCGGGCAAGGAGTTCCCAGTCGAGAGCGGAGCGGCCCTTGGTCGGGTCTTCGTGGCCGGTGAGGATGGTGACCGACGAGGCGAACCGGCGGTGGGTGACCGGGATGCCGACCGAACCGGGCACGGCGATGGCGCTCGAGACACCGGGGACAAGTTCGACCGGTATGCCCTCCTTCATAAGGACCTCGAGTTCCTCTCCGCCCCTGCCGAAGAGAAAGGGATCTCCTCCCTTCAGCCTGACCACGGACTTTCCTTCCCTGGCCTTCCTGATCATCAGGGCCTCGATCTCTTCCTGTTCGAGGGTGTGGTCGGAGCCGTACTTTCCGCAGTCGATCTTCTCTGCAGAAGCGGGAAGACTGGAGATTATCTCCTCGCCGGGGAGCTGGTCATAGAGGATGACCTCTGCGGCATCGATGACCTCCCGGGCCCGGACGGTGAGCATCCCTGCTCCACCCGGTCCTGCACCGACCAAAAACACTTTGCCTGTCATTCTGAAAGCCCCAGCGTCGATGCGGCCTCGCGGATGAGTTCAGCGCCTTCCTTCCGGAGGAGCCTCCCGCATTCCGTCGCTTCGTCCATGGACCCGATCTCTTCCTCTCTCCGCACCCGTCTCTCCCCGTCAAGGGAGAGGATCTCGGCGATGAGGTACCGGTCCCTGCAGTAGATTCCCTGCGGCGTGTAGCACCCGCCGCCGATCTCCTCCATCACCCGCCGTTCGATCTCCACATCGAGCCGGGTTTGCGGGTGGTCGAGGCGGGACAGCGGAAGGGTGACCGCAGGGTCATCGCGGCCGACAACGGCGATGGTCCCCTGGTTTGGTGCGGGGACGTGCACGTCCGGGGGTAGCCTCATCCCGGGGACCGAAAGAGACATCCGGACAAGGCCGGCCTCGGCCAGCACGATGGCGTCGAACTGTCCTTCGGAGAGTTTGCGGAGGCGTGTATCCACGTTCCCCCGGACCGGTCGGATATCGGACCCCTTCCGGTAGCGCTTCAGCTGAGCCATCCGCCGTGTGCTTGACGTGCCGATCACCCTGATCTCTTTTTCGGGGACAGAGTGGACCAGGAAATCGGCCGGCGAGTCCCTCTCAAGGATGGCACAGGTGCTGAGTCCGGCAGGCCGCTTTGCCGGGATGTCCTTCATGCTGTGGACGGCGGCGTCGATGGAACCGGCGAGGATGGCCTCATCGAGAGCCCGGACAAAGACCCCCTGGCCGCCGATCTCGTGGAGGGGGACGCCGGACACTTCATCCCCGAGTGTGCTGATGATGGAGAGCTCGACCTCGTGGCCTGATTCCCGCAACATTCCTGCCACCTTTTCTGCCTGGGCAAGAGCGAGGGTGCTCCCCCGGGTGCCGATCTTCAGAGGCATTCGCGGTACGCCTGGCCGATGGCCTCAACATCTGTCCCTTCGTGCACAGCAGAGAGGAAGTTGGTCTCGAACTGGGAGGGCGGCAGGAAGATGCCTGATTTGAGCATCGCCTGCCAGAATACGGAGAAACGGGCTGTGTCGCACTCCATGGCTTCCGTGTAGTCCCGGGGAGGTTTGTTCCTGAAGAAGTACTTGAACATCGATCCCAGCTGGACGAATGACCCGTTTCCTTTTCCCTCAAGGGTTTCGCCGATTGTTCTCCCTGCCCGGGCAAGGTCGTCGTAGATGCCGCGGTGGGCATGCAGCCATCTCACGGTTGCCGTGCCGGCCGCAAGCGAGAGCGGGTTCCCAGAGAAGGTCCCCGCCTGGTAGACCGGCCCCTGGGGGGCGATCATCTCCATGATCTCCTCTCTCCCGCCGAATGCACCGATAGGAAGCCCTCCGCCGATGA
>JAJRBS010000151.1 GCA_028679325.1 Methanoregulaceae archaeon
TGAGGGTCAGGGACCGGGTGACCTGCACCAGCTGGGTGAGGGGGAGGAGGACCACCGCCAGGAGCTGGACGTGTTCGGGCAGGACTGTCAATGGGATGAAGGTGCCTGATAAGAGGAACATGGGGGTTATGAAGAGGAAGGAGGGGTAGTTGAGGGCATCGATGCTCGGCGTGATGGCCGTGAAGCACATGGCGATGCACGCAAAGAGCAGTCCGGCAAAGAAGGAGAAGGGAAGCACCAGGAGCGAGGCCGGGAGGTCGACGACCCCGAAGGCGATGAGCACCACCAGCATCACCGAGGTATAGATGAAGCTCCGGGTGGCCCCCCAGAGGAGTTCCCCGGCGATCACGTCATCGATGGAGAGCGGGGTAGCGATCATGGCATCGAAGGTCTTCATGTAGTACATCCGGACATACGACGAGTAGGTGCACTCGAAGAAGGCGGAGTTCATCATGGATATGGAGAGGAGGGCCGGGGCGATGTACTCAACGTAGGGGATACCGTCGATCTCCCCGACAAAGCTGCCGAGGCCGTAGCCGATGGCCAGGAGGTAGAGCACTGGTTCGAGGACCGGCGGGAGGAAGTTGACGGTGTAGGTCTTGAAGAAGACCTCCCAGTTCCGGCGCCAGACTGTCCAGCAGCGCCGGGAGATCTGGGGCCCGAAGAAGCCGGCCTCAGTCACGAAGCTTCCTCCCGGTCAGTTTTAAGAACACGTCCTCGAGCGACCCCCGCCGGGCAAAGACCTTTCCGGGGTTGCATTCCTCGAAGAGCTGGCGGGCCACCTCCCGCGGCTTATCGGTGTAGACCTGCACCATGTCCCCGAACACCTCGTAGGTGGCTCCGAGCCGGTCGAGGCAAGAGACGACATCTGGGGTGTGGTCGGTCTCCACGATATCGTTGCTCACATGCTCGGCGACCAGGGCCTCCGGCGAACCCTCCACCAGGATCCGGCCGCTGTCCATGATGACCAGCCGGTTGCAGAGCCGTTCTGCCTCCTCCAGGTAGTGGGTGGTCAGCACGATGGTGTTTCCCGCAGCCTGCAGGCTCTTGAGCTTCTCCCAGATCAGGTGGCGTCCCTGGGGATCGAGCCCGATGGTGGGCTCGTCCATGACCAGCAGCCGGGGGTTGTTGATCAGGGCCCGGGCAAGGAGCAGCCGCCGCTTCATCCCCCCCGAGAGCTTCTCGATCTTCACATCCCTCTTCTCATCGAGTTGGACGAAGGTCAGGAGTTCTTCGGCCCGGGACAGGGCCTCGGCAGGGGGAATGCCGAAGTACCGGGCGAAGGTGGTGAGGTTCTCGATGCAGGTGAATTCGGGATCAAGGTTCGCCTCCTGGGGGAGGACGCCGAGAAGGTCCTTGATCTCACGGGGGTGGGAGTCCACATCCTTTCCAAAGACGGTGAGCGATCCCCCGGTCTTAGGCGAGACGCACTGGATCATCTTCATGGTGGTTGTCTTGCCGGCACCGTTCGGCCCGAGAAAACCGAAGACCTCGCCGGGCTGGACCGCGAAACTGATATTATCCACCGCGGTCAGTGCCCCGTATCGTTTCGTCAGTCCCCTGGCCTCGATGATCGGCTCCACGAATCGTTTGCCCCTTTCTTTTGATTGTGATAGTCTCTCTCCCTCAATGCTCTTTCGATCCCACTCGCGGCAGCGAAGTCCTTTTCTTTCATGGCAAAGAATGCTCTCTCATGCCCATCCGGGAGATCGCGGTCACGAACTTCAAGAGCTTCCAGGAACTGACCTTTGCACCCGACAACTTCACCCTCATCATCGGCTCGAACGCCTCGGGCAAGTCAAACCTGATCCAGGTCTTCAAGTTCATCCGGGATATCGCGAAATACGGCCTGAATAATGCCATCTCGCTCCAGGGAGGGGTGGAGTACCTCCGGAACACCCTCATCGGGGCCCAGTCGCCCCTCACCTTCCGGATCCTCTATCTCCTCGACGAGAAACGGGAGGATGTCATTGGGCTCAAGGACACTCTCCCGGTCACCTTCGAGCCCTACGAGATCCTGTACGAGTTCGCCCTGACCTTCGCGGAGACAGGTGAAGGCTACGAGATCACGCGGGATGTCCTGGTCATCACCGGGACCTTCGCACTCCCGGGTGAAGATATCCGGGGGATGGGGAGCATCTCGCTCTCCCGCTCCAACGATTCCATCTCCTACCAGGTCACACCCCCGGAGGAGATGAACCTCCGCGACGAGGAGATCTTCCCCCACTACTTCCAGAAGCACGAGCTCCCGCCGGCCTGGTTGATCATGAACCTCACTCTGCCGGTCCCGGGAATCCCCCCGCTCGAGCGGATCTTCCGGGGGATGAAGGTCTTTGATTTCGACCCCTGGCTGCTGAAGCGGGCGGTGCCGATCATGGGAAAGACGGAGCTCGAGAAGGACGGGAGCAACCTCGCCATCGTGATCAAGAACATCCTCGACGATCCGGCAAAGAAGTCCGAGTTCCTGACGCTCATCCGCGACATGCTCCCCTTCGTCGACGAGGTCGCGGTCGAGAAGTTCATGGATATGTCGCTCTTCCTGAAGCTCAAGGAGGTATACAGCAAGAACAAGTATCTCCCGGCATCGGTGGTATCGGACGGGACCATCAACATCATGGCCCTGATCATCGCCCTCTACTTTGAGAACCGGCCGGTCACGGTTATCGAGGAGCCGGAGCGGAACATCCACCCCTACCTGATCTCCCGGCTGGTGGAGATGCTGAAGGACGCCTCCCGCACCAAGCAGGTCATCGTCACCACCCA
>JAJRBS010000183.1 GCA_028679325.1 Methanoregulaceae archaeon
CCGGGAGATGAAGGCAGCCGCCCTCCTCCAGAAGTTCTCCCACAACTCGCAGACCCTGCTCCCGGCAGGTGAGGCGCTGCACATGGGAACTGCTGCCGGGGCCCGGGCACTCGGGATCGGGAACGGGACCCTTGCACCGGGAGAACCGGCAGACGTGATCCTGATCGATCGTCAGGCGATCTGCAATGTCCCTCTCCATACCCTCGATTCAAACCTTGTCTACGCCTGCTCCGGTGGCTCTGTCAGGACGGTGATCTGCGGGGGCCGGGTCCTGATGCTCGACCGGTTCGTCCCGGGACAGGACGAGGTTCTCAAAGAGGCGGCCGCGGCGGCAGAGAGCCTGGTCCGGAGATCGGGGATGAGCTGAGCCGCGATTCCGACGTGCCAGAGCCCGCCGGAAACCGAAATGTCAGAGATATTTTCCCAGGACCGGTGAGGATCATCATGAGGCTCTCCCTGCATTCAGGTTACCGGGCCGTAGGGTCTGGTGAATCTCACTGCACAAGGATTAAATCGGCAGAATGCCTAAATATTAGGCCGAGGGGTCGTGGCCTAGTCCGGAATGGCGACGGGCTCCAGCGGTCTTTCGCGTCGTGTGAATGATGAGCAATGGGTCTTTCTGAATTGGTGATGATCCGTTGGAGCACTGACGCATGTCGGAGAGACCCGTCGATCGTGAGTTCAAATCTCACCGACCCCACATTTCTCTAAAGCCTGATCGGTGACGAGAAGTCACGGATCCTGGTGTTTTCCCCGTTTTTACCCGTGGCCTTTTTATGCGGGATTGCCAAATAGTACGAAGGAACGCGGATATCATGTTTCTTGTCGGTGAAGCCCTTGTCGGAGAAGGGCCGGAACTCGCCCATATCGACCTTGTTCTCGGGGACAAGGAAGGGCCGGTCGGTGAGGCTTTTGCAAACGCCCTCTCCCAGCTCTCGGCCGGGCACACCCCGCTGCTCGCGGTGGTACGCCCGAACCTGCTGACCAAGCCTGCCACCCTGGTCATCCCCAAGGTGACGCTGAAGAAGGAGGTCCAGGTCCGGGAGATGTTCGGGCCGGTACAGGCGGCGGTGGCCAAGGCCGTGGCCGACTGCATCGAGGAGGGTGTCTTCGGGGAGAGCGACCTCGAATCCCTGGTCATCCTGGCCTCGGTCTACCTCCACCCGGATGCGGCCGACTACAACCGCATCTACCGGTACAATTACGGGGCCACGAAGCTCGCCTTGAAGCGGGCCATGGAAGGGTTCCCGGACAAAAAGACCCTGCTCTACGAGAAGGACCGCTCGGCCCATGCCGTCATGGGCTTCAAGGTCCAGCGGCTCTGGGACCCGCCCTACCTGCAGGTGGCCCTCGACCTGGTGGACATGAAGAAGGTCGATGAAGTCCTCTGCGCACTCCCGGAGAACGATCACCTGCTGATCGAGGCCGGCACCCCGCTGATCAAGAAGTTCGGCCTCGGTATCATCTCCTCCATCCGGAAGATGCGGCCGAACGCCTTCATCATCGCCGACCTCAAAATCCTCGACACCGGCAACCTGGAAGCCCGTATGGCCGCCGACTCATCGGCCGACGCCGTGGTTATATCCGGCCTTGCCCCGGTTCCGACCCTCGAGAAGGCTATCGAAGAGGCCCGGAAGACCGGCATCTACTCCTACATCGACATGCTGAATGTCGCTGACCCGGTGAAGGTCATAAAATCCTTAAAAGTGAAGCCCGATGTGGTCGAGCTCCACCGGGCTATCGATGCCGAGGATACCGCCCATGCCTGGGGCGATATCCCGGCCCTGAAGAAGGCGGCCGGCAAGAAGCTCCTGGTGGCGACAGCCGGAGGGATCCGGGTCGACGTGGTGAAGGACGCGGTCCGGTCGGGAGCAGACATCATCGTGGTAGGACGGGCGATAACCGCCAGCAAGGACCCCCACACTCAGGCCGACCTCTTCCTCGAGCAGCTCAACCGCGAGGAGATCGACCAGTACCGGGTTATGACAGACTTTTAATCCGTCGCATGAATATGAATCTCACACACTCTTTTTCTTCGTCGTAATTTTCTTTTAGTTCTCTCTCCCACAATCCATTAGAGAATACCCTGGGACCTGATGCCACACCGCTACAACTCGACGTTTTGGAAGCAGCTCGGTGACAGTTACGTGCGAAAGTCACGCTACGATTCTGCCATCTACTCGTACAAGGTCGCCCTGAAGTATGATCCTGATAACCGGCAGGTCTACAACAACCTCGGGTATGCATACCAGAAGGCCGGGAACGAGGAAGAGGCACGGAAGATGAAGAAGAGACTCGCGGAATGGCCGGAAAAAACGGACCAGGTCGCGCAGCAGGCGGAAAGATCACGACTGGAGGATCCCCGGTTTCTCTTCGCAATCTTCTTCCTGGTCGTCTGGGGGCTCCTCCTCCTCTACTGGTATAACCTGGTGCAGGGCGCCAACCTCTTCGTTGGGATGGCGGCGACGGGTATACTGGCCTTCCTCATCGCCTCCTGGGGATGGGCCTTCTTCTACCTCTGGGACCGTAACACGGTCATCACCCGCGTCCTAGCCCTCCTCATCACTGCCGTCATCGGCGGTATCATCCTCCTCCTGTTCCGCGGGGCATATACCTGGATCCGGGACATTCGCTAAAGATCAGACCGTGAACTGATCCCAGGGCCCGTATCCCAAGAGAAACCTTCTTTTTACCCCCGCCCCCTTCCTCTTCATGGACCTGTACATCCTCCGTCACGGGAAGGCAGGGAGACGGGATGGGAGCTCTACAGACGATCGGAAGAGGCCGCTCACCGCCAAGGGACGAAAGGAGATGGAGGAGATCGCCCTGTGGATCGCTTCCTCCGGGATCGAGCCGGACTGGATCGCCACAAGTCCCCTGGTCCGGGCCCGGGAGACAGCAGAGATCGTTGCCAGGACCCTCGGGCTCATGGACCGGCTGGAAGAATGGGAGGAGCTGGCTTTCGGCCCGGGCCCTGAGGCCATTCTCGGAAAACTCTCGGCGAAGGGACCGGATACCCGGGGCATGGTCGTGGGCCACGAACCCCTGCTCTCCGAGACCATTGCCATTCTGATCAGCAGCGACGGATCGGCCCGGATCGCTCTGGCGAAGGGAGGGCTGGCAAAGATCAGGGAGGTTCAGTTCGATCCTTCACCGTCCGGCGAACTGGAGTGGCTGGTCCCACCGAAGTTCATCCTCCGGTCCTGATAGACGGACGGTCTGAGCCTCGGCTGAGGGATATTGACCCTTTTTCTAAAAGTAGCCGGGAAAACTGAAAAAATGGCGAGTGGATTCCTGGGTCAGGAACCCTTCTCCCCGGGATCTTTCTCTCGTTCAGACAACCTGTGCTGGCTGCCGCTGCCATCCCCAGGGGCGGAGCCGGCCCTGCTCCGTGCAGGAGAGGAGTTTCACCGTGAAACGCACCTCTGCCCGGGGGTCTCCCCTGAGCCCTTCAGTGAATAAGAGAAGTTCCCGGATAAGATCGCCATCGCCGCTCCGGACGATGAAGCGGGAATTCCCGACTTCGATCACGGCCTGGCCTGAATCCTGCGGATGAGTTCCTGTCCGGAAAAGATGTTCACAACGTTTCTGTTCGTGCGGGTCCACCGGGAACGGGCTGCCTGCCCGGGAGTGCTGCCTCCAGCTCCGGGTCTCCACCACCGGTCCGATGCTCGGCATAGACAATGATGGGGGCCGTCTGTATCTAAACTTTTGATGAGAGTATATATATGACCCTGGAATCTCTATAGTCCCCAGGAACGAACGACCGAAAGCAGCGCTTCCGGCCGCTCAAGCGTCACTTCCACCGTGCCGCTGTATACTGCTCCTGTCTCTCCGTCCAGGGTGATGGTATCGCCTTCGTACACAACCCTTGATCCGAACCGGCAGAGGTGCCTCCTGATATCGATGGAAAGGTCCGTGCAGTTGACGATGCAGACCTTTCCCATCTGGCGGGCCACCACTGCCGCGTGGGAGGTCCGGGCCCCGCGGGAGGTCAGGATCCCCTCCGCCACCCCGATCCCCTGGATATCATCGGGGGAAGCCGTCTCCCGCACCAGGATGACCGATCCTTCCCCGGAGAACTGGAGGGCCTGGTCGACGTTCAGGGCGATCTTCCCGCTGGCTACCCCGCTCGAGGCCGAGATCCCGGTTGCCAGTGGCGGGTCCGATGTCCGCACCCCGCGAAGGACGATGTGGTCGAGATCGACGTCCTCGAGCATCATACGTGCCTGGTCGATGGTAATAACCCCCTCCTTCCAGAGATCGACAGCAATACGGAGGGCGGCATAGGGTGCCCGCTTCCCTGACCTGCTCTGCAGGATGTAGAGCGAACCTTCCTGGATGGTGAACTCGAGATCCTGCATATCCCGAAACCTCTTCTCCAGGCTTCCCGCGATATCGGCAAGGGCCTGGTACTCCACCGGCAGCCTCTCCTGGATCTCGAGCTGGGTGGCCACTCCCTTGTCACCCGAGACCACGTCCTCGCCCTGGGACCCGAACTTGAAGTCGACCAGCAGGCCCGGTTCACCGGTCCAGGGATTCCGGGAGAAGGCCACCCCGGCCCCCGAGCCTCCCCCCATGTTGCCAAAGACCATGGCCTGCACGGTGACGGCGGTGCCCCGGGCACCCTTCACCAGGTGCATGCTCCGGTACTGTTCGGCCCGCGGGCTCATCCACGAGCCGAGCACCGCCTCTGTCGCTAAAATGAGCTGATCGTTGACATTTTCAGGGAACCTCCGGCCATTTTTCCGGGAAAAGATCCGCTCGAACTGTTCTGCGATCTCCCGGAGGCTGTGAAAATCGAGCTCCGACTCGTCCTCGACACCCTCTCGTTCCCGGTATTGCCCGATTATGGCACGGTAGACCTGGGGGTCATGTCCGAAAACGCTCCTCCCGAACTGCTCGAGAAACCTCCGGTAGGAGTCCCAGGCGAAGCGCGGGTTACCGGTCCGGTAGATAAGCCCCCGGACTGTCTCCCTGTTCAGCCCCACGTTCAGGATGGTGTCCATCACCCCGGGCATGGTCACCGGAGCGCCGGAGCGGACAGACACCAGGAGAGGATTTCGCCCGCTCCCGAAGGAGAGACCTGTCGACCGCTCTATGTACCCTGTCCCACAGGAGAGGAGCCCGGAAACATCCTCCGGGAGGACCCGGTCGTTTTGGTAGAATTCCTCGCATATCGAGACATTCAGGGAGAAGCCCGGTGGGACAGGGACCCCGAGGTGTGCCATGGCGGCGAGCACGGCTGCCTTGTTGCCATACTCGGCGGCCGGTGCCTCGGCGGTCACACCAGGGCCAAAGAGGATCATGCGCGGGGATGGGTCTGCCATGAGAAGCCTCACCTGTTGACGCTCTCAAGCATCCGGTCGCGGATGATCAGCACCGCCTTCATCAGCGAGTTGGTCGCCTCCTCGATGTTGGAGGCTATCTCGAGATACAGCCGGAACTCCTTGAAGCTGGTGCTCTTGTCATAAATCACCCTCTCCGTATTCCGGAGAGCCTCGTCGCTCTCGCGTTCCAGGTGGAAGACCTCGTCCACGGCCTTCAGGAACTCCTGCATGTCTTCCCGGAGGCTGGTGCGGTGAAAGTCCTGGGCGGCGATGAGTGCTTTCAGGTAGCCCTTGCATCCCTTCAGGGCGAGGTTCGACATCCCCAGCAGCTCGTCGTGAATGGGCCTCGATTCCCGGTTATAGGGGACAAGGGTCGTGTAAAAAGAGGCTTCCTCCAGGTAGTCAGCGATATCGTCGGAGACAAAGATCAGGTCCGCAAAGTAGGCCACGTCCTCGATCCTCTTCGAGAGGGTCCGGACACGGTTGACCAGGTCATCGGCCCGGCGTTCCCAGGCCTTTGCCCTCTGAGCGTTCGTGTTGACGATGAGAGGGTTGCCGCCGTGCCGGATCGCGGCCAGGGAGTCCTGGAGGATCGTCCCGATCTCGATGCTGTAGGAGATGTGCTCCTCGCAGAGCTCCATGATCCCCTCCTGGGCAGACCGGAAGTACTGGAGGAGCTCTGCCCGTATCTCGTCCTTTAGCAGGAGGACAGAGGTGTTCGAGAGGAGCCCGCGGGAGGCGGTCTTCAGCACGAACTGGAGGTACTGGACGGTCTTCTCCCGCCCGAGGATCTGGTGGAGAGGCTCCCCGTAGCGGAGAGGGATCCGGGAGGCAAGTTCGAGCGCATCGAAGATCAGGACGTCTCCGCCAAGTTCGAGGAAAGCGACATGCCCGATCTCCTCTGCAGCAGCCCAGCGGAGGATCCCGATTGCGTCACTGTTGGAGACAAAGTTCCGGAGGCGTTTCCGGGCCCGGTTCCAGTCGATCAGGAAGACCACCCGGGACCCCAGGAATGTGAGGAACCGGTCGAGCTCATCGTCATTGCTTCCGGTGTAGGATCCCACCGCCAGGTGGTACATCACCTTCTCCATCTTCTTTCCCGGGCTCCGGGACCGGGTATCGGCCCACCCGACAGCGAATTCTTCAAACAGGCTCTGGAAGAACTGGAGCCTCTGGATGTGGATATCCGTGTAGGTGACCGTCACCGTCCGGTCCTCGACGGTTACCACTAGGACGTGGGCATCGGTGAGGCCGATATCGTTCTCGATGAGGAGTTTTTTACCGGATCGGGTTGCGGTGGTGCCGAGACCGGGGTGGCCGAAACGGAGGGGGGCCGTCCGGTTCAGCCCGGCCATGAAAGCCCTTACCCGGGAGCGATCCCCGTCGGTCAGGAGGTAGGTCATTGCTCCGTCGATCTGCTCTGTTGAGAGACGAGCCTGCAGCCGGTTGAGCCCCTTGTGAAGGTCGATGACCAGGAGGTGGAGGCTGTCTTCGCCGGAACGGTCCCCGACTGTCATCCGGTCGATGAGCGTTCCCTGGATCAGGTCCCCTTCGCCGGAAGGGATCTCCGATAGCAGCCCCGCAAGCCTCTCTTCGAACCCGGCTTCATCGTCCACACCCGGGACAGTGAATGGCCGGACCATCTGGAACATACCCTCCCGGACAAGGGAGAGGATCTCGGCGAGGAAGGGTATCTGGTACTGGTCATCCCCGGACATGCGGGAACCTCCGACCACCGTATCCAGAAGAGGGTCGTCGATCCCCGCAGATTCCCGCTCTTTTCGGAGGTTGGTCTGTTCTGCGTCCGGCTGCCCGGCATGTCCTTTTGCCGTCTGGAGAAGGGTAAAACAGTACTTGACCCGTTCGTTTGCCGCCAGGGCCGCATTCACGAGGGAAGGAAAGAGAAGCTCGCTCTCCCCCAATTCCTGGATGATCTGCTGTTTCTCGGTCATTGATGTCCCTGGCGGCCGGTATACGGGAATGCACCGGGCCCCGGCTTCTCCTGTTTTTTTTCTTACGGATATAGGCTCATCAGCATAATATATAAGAGTGCAACCCACCGTCAGCAGGTGATGTGCAGGATGGCAACTGAGGGACGCTGTTCCTTCCTGATAAGGGAGAGGATCTCCCCGGTCGGCAGGATAACCGGCGCATAGGAGGCCAGCAGGTCCCCCGCGCCCGGAG
>JAJRBS010000072.1 GCA_028679325.1 Methanoregulaceae archaeon
TGACTGTCCCCCGCGTACGGTGTGGGTTATTTCTACCCGCTCAAACTCGTCGGCCACAACCTGTGCCCGCCCAGGGCAGTATCGTCATTGTCCACCGGGAAGCCCGGATCTCATCTGAATAAACCTTATCATTCCGTCAGCACCATTCTCAGGAGGGCATATGGCAGCGGTAAAATGCCGGGTCAAGGGGGTCTACATGGCCCAGGGAGCCATGGGTGCGTCACCGGCGGTCATCCTTTCTATGGACGACGAGACCTGTCTTCCCATTTATATCGGGCTCTGGGAAGCCATGTCCATCAACTCCGCCATACAAAAAGAGGTACCCCCGCGGCCCCTGACCCACGATCTCTTCATCGACTTTCTGGACCGGTGCAATGTAACCCTGCGGGCCCTGGTGATCGACTCTCTCCAGGACGGGGTCTACTATGCAAACCTGATCCTTGACCAGGACCGGCACGAGATCACCCTCGACTGCCGGCCGAGCGACGGGATCGCCATCGGGGTGAGGTGCAACGTAGAGATCTTCATCGATGAACAGGTGAAAGCTGATTCTGCTGTGCCCTCCGAGGACCTTCCGGCACTCATGGACATTGCCTCCTATCTCGGTGGCTAAGTCATCGTCTTCTCTTCTTCAGCTCGGCGAGGACTTCTTCGAGATCCACACCAGAGGTCTTGAGAGCCACGAGCAGGTGGAACTGGAGGTCCGCAGCCTCGGAAACGACCTGTTGCCGGTCTCTGTTCTTCACGGCAATGATGAACTCTGTCGCCTCCTCGCCAACCTTCTCGAGGACACGGTCCGCCCCCTTCGGACCCGAAACGAGTCCCGCCACGTAGGAAGAAGAGGCTTTAGAGTCGATGCGCTGCGAGATCACGTCCCAGAGTTCGGCGAGCACGGAAAGATCATTCATTCTCCCTCTCCCACTTCAGATCCCCGATCTCTACGCCCCAGAATTTCCGGAGCAGGAGCCGGGCTTTCTCGATATTTGACCCCTTCTTCCCGATTGCAGTGCCGAAGTCGCTCTTCCTGGCGATGGTGATGACCAGCTCTCCGCTCGATGGATCCTTTTCCACCCGGGAAACCTCAATCGGCTTGAAGATGTTCGCTATGAAGGGTTCTTGTTCAGCGGCGTATTCGACCATCTCTATCCTCTTCCCGAGCACATTCTGCATTCTTCTGATATTCTCTCCCTTTTTCCCTATTCCAAGCCCCATATCCCCTTTCTTGATAATGTAGATGATCCTGTCGAACTTTTCATCGATGACACAGTCGATGGCCGTGGCCCGGGTGAGTATGCGGAGTTCTTCGATATATCGTCTCTCCTTGAACCCGATACTGCGTTCCATGGCAAACTGATGTATAGGTTATCACCGGGAGTCATAAAAGAGTTCCATTGTCGCCCCGGTAGAAAAAAAGATGATTGGACTGTCAACTGATGAGATAGGAGATGGAGACCTGTGCAGAGACCTTGATCTGGCCGGGTTCGATGGGTGTCGGTACACCTGCGGCCTTGGACTCTGCCGACAGCATCCGGTTGTCATAAGCGACCGGGATATAGACCGATCCGACCGAGACGGTCTGGACTCCGGTTATGGTGACACCTGTCGCCTGGGCGAGGGTATCTGCATCAGCCCTGGCCTTCTTCACGGCCATGGTCAGGACCTCTGACCTGGATTCGGCCTCCCTTCCTTCCGAGAGCGAGAAGACGATCGAGTTGACCTGGTTAGCCCCGTTTGCTACAGCTATATCGATAACTTCGCCGGTGCGGGAGACATCCCTGACCGTCACCTGCACTGAGTTCGTCACCTCATAGTACTGGATCTTCTGGCCGAACGGCACCGGGGTGTTCTCGTACACCGGGTAAATGCTGTAGCTTACGGTCTGTATGTCCTCCCGGGGGATTCCGGCGACGACAAGGGCATTGATCATGCCATCCGTGATAGCCGCGTTCTGCTGCTGGGCAACCTTCACGTCGGCATTCCGTGTCTGCACACCGACATTGACAGTGGAGATATCGGGTGTGGCATACGCTTCCCCGGTCCCGCTCACCTGAATGGTCCGTTCAGGACAGAGGGCTGGATCAACGGCCAGGCCCGGCGTAACCACGAGTGCCAGGGCCAGAAGCGCCATGATCGAGCCAAAAAGGATCTTATTCATTTTTTACACCGGACAGGTATTCACGGCAGAAATTCAAATAGTTTCCTTTGATTGCGAATCTTTTCGTAGTCAGGTACGGGGGAGCCCCGTGTCGGGCCACAATTTCCTTATCCTTTCAGGATTCATTCTATACGGAGTCCCATGGGAGCGACCATAGCCGAGAAGATATTCTCACGGACATGCGGCAGGAAGGTCAGGAGAGGAGAGGTGGTCATGGCACCGGTCGATGGTGCGATGATCCATGACATCACCGGGCCGCTCGCCATCCGTAATTTCTTCGAGATGGGCGGGACGAAGGTCTTTGATCCCCGGAAGGTCATCCTCCTCTTCGATCACCAGGTGCCTGCGGATTCGATCGCGGCGGCAGAGAACCAGGTTTTCATGCGGGAATTTGCCGATCACCAGGGGATCCACAATTACGACATACGGGAAGGCATCTGCCACCAGGTGGTCATGGAGCGGGGGCTTGCGGCACCAGGAGAGATCATCGTTGGGGCAGATTCGCATACCTGCATGTACGGGGCGGCTGGTACATTCGCCACCGGAATAGGTTCGACAGACATGGGTTTTGTCCTGAAGTTCGGCGCCCTGTACTTCCGCGTCCCGGATACCACCCGGCTCGAAGTCTCGGGAAAATTCCCCTGGAGGGTTGGTCCAAAAGACCTGATCCTGTCCCTGCTCAGGGATATCGGGGCCGACGGAGCGACCTACCAGGCTGTAGAGTTCACAGGAGAGACCTTCTCGTCCATGAGCATGAACGGGCGGATGACCTGCTGCAACATGGCGGTGGAGATGGGGGCCAAGGCAGGGATGGTCCCTCCCGATGATATCACCTACAACTACCTGAAGGGCCGCCGGGACATGCCGCGGATGGCTCTGGAGAGCGACCCGGACGCAGAATTCAGAGAC
>JAJRBS010000011.1 GCA_028679325.1 Methanoregulaceae archaeon
GGAACTCCCCCTCAACATCGCTCTCCGGGCAGAGGACGGTGTGGACACCGGGGCGAAGCCTGATGAGTCTCCTGGCTGCTTCCGGGTCATCCTCCAGCATGATCGCGATCCCACCGATCAGCTCGTGGCGCGGAAGTTCGGGAACCGGATCCCTGACCTCGAATCTGGCCCACTCTGCCCCGGGCCTGATGACCGGAAGGAGGAGGTCCTCCCCCTCTGCCCGAATTTTCAGTCCCTGATCAAGGATACCTTCTGACAGCAGGCAGAGGCGCATCTCCTCGCCCTCTCTCCGGTGCACCCTGACCATCCACTGCTCTCTTTCCATGAGTTGCCGCATCCATCATGTATGCCGGGAGCATACCAGTACTCATGGAAGATTATCTCGAGAGGCTGAAAAAGGGGTCCCTGAAACTCTATGCGCTCGAGGATGAACTGCCAGCTGCCAGGGCTGTTCAGGTGCGCCGGGAATTTATCGAGCAGGAGACAGGGGTACAGCTCCCGGTCGTCGGTTCATTTACCATCGCAGCTGACAGGGCGGCAACCAAGAACTGCGAGAACATGATCGGGGCTGTCCAAGTACCGCTGGGGGTTGCCGGTCCGCTGCCGGTCAGGGGAGAGTATGCCCAGGGTTCCTACTACGTGCCACTGGCAACAACCGAGGGTGCGCTCGTGGCATCCGTGAACCGGGGATGCAATGCCATCAGCCGGGCTGGTGGCGCCGAGACCCGGATCATCCGGGACGGCATGACCCGGGCCCCGGTTTTTGCGGCCCGGGATGTCCCGCACGCAAAGGCTGTCTGTGACTGGGTCCTCTCCCACAAAGCCCAGATTGCAGAGGCGGCAGAGAGCACAACGTCACACGGACAACTGACCGGGATCACCACCTCCATCGGGGGGACCAGTGTCTTTGTCCGGATGGAATTCGATACAAAGGATGCCATGGGCATGAACATGGTCACCATTGCAAGTTCGAAGGCAGCAGAGCTGATCGGCGCCGCCACGGGAGCGCGTCTCATCGCTCTCTCCGGGAACATGTGCACAGACAAGAAGCCAGCAGCGGTCAACGTTGTGTTGGGGCGGGGCAGGAGCGTTGCAGCAGGGATCCACCTGCCAGACCCCCTTATCCGCGAGGTGCTGAAGACCGATGCCCGGACCCTTGCAGATGTGAATACCCGGAAGAACCTGGTGGGCTCGGCCCGCGCAGGATCACTCGGGTTCAATGCCCATGCCGCCAATATCGTCGCCGCGATATTCATCGCCTGCGGTCAGGACCCGGCCCATGTCGTCGAGGGTAGTCTCGCCATGACTACCGTGGACCTGGTGGACGACGGGGTCTATGTCGCTGTCACCCTTCCCTCGCTCCCGGTCGGGACTGTTGGAGGGGGGACGGCGATTGATACGCAGAAGGAGTGCCTGCGATTGCTTGGTGTTGATGGTGGGGGCGACCCGCCCGGAACTCACGCGAAGGCGTTTGCGGAGATCATTGCCGGCGCGGTGCTTGCCGGGGAACTGTCCCTGATTGGGGCTCTCGGAGCGAAGCACCTTGCCCGGGCCCACCAGCAGCTCTCACGCTAGAACCGGAACCATTTCATCATGACGATTGCATCCTCGCCGTTGGCATAGTAGGAGGCAATCCCGAAGGCTTCCTGGTACCCGAGGCATCGGTAAAAATCCAGGGCAGCCCGGTTTGACACCCGGACTTCCAGCTGGACCCCGACCGCCATCCCGATCGCAAACTGGTGTTCCTCCCTCCTGACCAGCTTGCGTCCAATCCCCTGTTTTCGGCATGCCCGGCTGACGGCCAGGTTGCAGATGTGCCCATAGATCGCCTCTCCGGTGTCCTCGAGTCCTCCGGCGATAAATCCCACGACTTCCCCCTGTATCGTGGCCACGAAGAGCATATCGCCGAAATAGGACATGGCCTCTGAAAAGACCTCCGCGCTCCAGGGATCGGGAAATGATTCGGCCTCGATGGCCGCGATAATCCCGATGTCTCCCGGCCGCGCCCGCCGGACGATGATCCCGTCGCCCATGGTGTCTGTATCACATACGTGTCATTGGAATAATATAGTGTCAGAGGAAATGTGTACAGAGCCGATAATGAGGATCTTCCCTTTTTCAGCGGTGCGGCCGGAAAAGAGCGCTGCAGCCCGGGTTGCCGCTGTTCCCTACGATGTGGTCACCACCCGGGAGGCAGAAGACATCATCAGGGAGAACCACGCAAGCTTCCTCCGGGTCAGCAGGCCGGATGCCGATCATCCCGGCATTCCTGAGATCCATGCTCATGCCCGGAGGCGGTTTGACGAAATGCTGGAGGAAGGCATTTTCATAACCGATGATGCGCCGGGAATGTACGTGTACCGGGTCAGCTCACCAGCCGGGGTCTTCACCGGGCTCTGCTGCTGCCTTCATGTCGATGATTATGAATCCGGTCTGATCCTCCGGCATGAACAGACACGGTACGACAAGGAGGAAGACCGGACCCGGCACATCGATGCAGTCAATGCCAATACCGGCCCGGTTGTTCTTCTCTATCGGGATGATCAGACTATATCCCGTTTCATCTCCACGCTGCATGAAAAGGTTCCGCCCGTTGCAGACGTCGCATGGCATGATGGCACCCGTCACCAGGTCTACCGCATCAGCGACCCGGGGGTCCTTCGTCGCATCGAAGAACTCTTTCAACAAGTGCCCCGGCTGTACATCGCGGATGGTCACCACCGGGCCAGGTCTGCAGTGAACGTCGCAAACCTGCGGAGGGCTTCTGGAAGGTGCACCGATGAGGCCCTGCGATTCATGGGTGTTCTCTTTCCGCATGACGGGGTCAGGATCCATGGGTACAGCAGGCTTGTCAGGGACCTCGGGGGATGTACAGCCCCGGAGTTCAGACAGGCGGTGGGATGTTCTTTCAGGGTATCGGTTCATCAAGGCGTTGACCGGACCTTGTTCCAGATAGCGCCGAAGACTCCCGTCGGCTCGGAGCACGTGGTGCACATGTATCTTGACCGGAACTGGTACGAGTGCCGGGCCGGACCGGATCGCTCCTCAGATCTCATCGAATCCCTTGATGTTTCCGTGCTCCAGAAGAAGGTCCTTGAGCCTGTCCTGGGGATCACCGATCCGCGGAGTGATACACGCCTTCAGTATCTCGGCGGTGCCCGCCCGGTTGCCGACCTCGAGGCCATGGTCGACGGGGGAGAGTATGCCGTTGCTTTCTCCCTGCAGCCGGTCCAGGTCGGGACCGTGCTCTCCATAGCTGATGCAGGAGGCATCATGCCACCGAAATCGACGTGGTTTGAACCGAAGCTCCTGTCAGGGCTTCTCGTCCACCGCCTCGGCTGAAGTTTTTTCTATCTGGAGCGCCATGAGTCTCCTATGATCCGTATCGCACTCCCCAAAGGAAGCCTCGAGGAGCAGACCCTGCAGCTCTTCCGGGAAGCCGACCTCGAGGTGAAGAGGGGCGAGAGATCGTATAACCCGGTCATTGATGATCACCGCATCGATAAGGTAAAGATCCTCCGGCCCCAGGAGATCCCCCAGTATGTCGGGCTCGGCTATTTTGATCTCGGGATCTCCGGCCTTGACTGGGTCAAGGAGACGGGTGCCTCCGTCAAAGAGGTTGCCCGGCTCTCCTACAGCAAAGCCGGCGAAGGCACAGTCAAGATCGTGATCGCTGTCCACGAGGACGAAAAGATCGACAGTGTTGAAAAGATCCGGCCGAACAGCAGGGTCACCACCGAGTATCCGGAAATGACCCGGGAGTTCTTCGGGCGGCTGGGTATCCCTGTGCAGCTCTTCCCGTCCTACGGTGCCTCGGAGGCCAAGGTGCCGGACCTGATGGACGTGGTGGTTGACCTCACAGAGACCGGGACGACGCTCCGGAAAAACGGGCTCAAGATCATCGGGCAGATCATGGAGTCCTACACGGTGGTCATTGCCAACCGCGACAGTTTCGAAGACAAGGGAAAACGGCAGGCCATCGAAGAGATCGTTACCCTGCTGCTCGGAGTCATCGATGCCCGGCACCAGGTGCTCCTCTCCATGAACGTACCGGACGACGCCGTAGACCGGATCATAGCCGCTCTCCCGGCCCTGAAGAGGCCCACCGTAAGCCGGCTCCACGGGGTCGGCTATTACAGCATCGAGACCGTGGTGAAGAAACGCGAGGTCAATACCCTTATCCCGATCCTGAAGGCGGCCGGTGCCGAAGATATTCTCGAGATTCCCATCTCGAAGATCATCCGGTAAATTTTTTTGATCGACGTTCAACGAATTTCCGCCCTGTAATTGTTGAATCTGGTCAGAAGAGCGGGTATTTTTCGGAAACAATTAAATATCGAAAGAGAGATTCTCTGGTATACAACGCCGGAGGGAATGACCGGTTGCATCGTGAAGGGGCTGCTGAGGAGAGGCTGGTGAACACCGTGGCCCTCCCCCGCGCTCCTGAAAACTCTTTTAATCTCCTGTTTCCCGTCGCTACGCCGGTCCGGTGTTCCGGGAACGCCTCATTGTCTGACAGGATCGATATCCTAGTGGACGGAAGTGGTGACGGCCACTCGGTAGCCCTGTTTCCCGATGAGGATGTCTTCTTCTCCTACGAGCGCGGCGCATCCAACAACGAGGCCGAGTTCAACGCCGTCATCCTTGCGCTCGAGAATATTCCCGATCACACCTCGGCCCGGATCAAGACCGACAGCCAGGTGGTGGTCTGGCACCTCTCCGGCCAGGAGAAGTCGAGGCGCCCGACCTTCATGAAGAAGAGGCTCCTGATCCAGGACCTGATCCTCGAGAAGAACCTGCGGATCGACATCCAGTGGATCCCCCGGAAACAGAACCATGCCGACCGGTTCCTCAAGCACTACATCGCGAGCCTCTGCGGCGCGGCCGGGAACGAACCGCTCCACCGCCGCGTGCGCCGCCTCGAGCACGAGAATCTGCGGCTGAAGGCAAAGCTCCGGCAGGCCATGAAGATGCTCGAACGGCGGGAAGCGTGTGTTGCCGAACCGGTCGTGCCGCTCGAGATGTTTCAGTGAGAAGACTGGTTGCAGTTCTGTTTTCTTTGACACAAGTTACTGGCGCAGCTGAGGTACGAAG
>JAJRBS010000024.1 GCA_028679325.1 Methanoregulaceae archaeon
CCGGATTCTCCGAGCCCCGGAGTCCTCCCGGAGACACAACCTGAGGTTCTGTCAGGAGTGGTCATGCCGTCATCGGTCACCGCCTTCTGCCCGGGTCACCTGTCCGGATATTTCTCCCCCGTTATTGGCCGGGATCCCGCCAGCACCGGCAGCATCGGCGCCGGCATGGTCATTTCCGAAGGAGTCACCGCCCATGTGACCAGGGCCGGGGCCCGTGAGATCGTTGTCCGGCGGGCTGATGAACAGGGAAATATTCTGTGCGAGGTCTCCCGATCACCGCCCCTCGCCTACCTGATGGAAAAGTTGTCGGTCACCGTCAGGATCGAGACCGTCTGTCGCCTTCCCATCAGTGCTGGTTTCGGCCTGTCTGCAGCCTCCCTGGTCTCTTCGGCCCTGGCCATCAACACCCTCTGTAACCTCGGCCTTTCCCGGGAGGCCTGCTGTGCGATCGCCCACGAAGCAGAGATCGTGCATCACACAGGCCTCGGTGACGTGGCCGCCTGCCAGGGGGGCGGAAGGGATTTCCGGGAAGGCGCAGGAATATATGCGCCGATCACCCGTTACTTTGATATTCGCGAACCCCTCTTTGCCCTCAATTTTGGGCCCCTCCCGTCATCCAATGTCCTCTCCTCACAGGAAGCACTGCACAGGGTCGCCAGGGCCTACCCCCGTGGTATCCCGGACTCGCCCCTCCGCTTCTTTGAGCTCTCCCGGACATTCGCCGAAAATTGCGGGCTTCTCACCCAGGAGGTCAGCGAGATCCTCACGCAGTGTGAACAGGAGGGCGTGCCGGCGAGCATGACCATGCTCGGGAACGGAGTCTTCTCACTGGGGCTCAGGGGAGGCGAGATCTTCTCGGCCTACGACGAGGTGTACGAACTGAGACTGGCAGAATCGGGCCCCCGGATCACAGGGATTGTTCCATGATCCCGAAAGATCATCCACGTTACCATTCCTTAAAGACCCGTGAGCTGCTGGCCCGGTATGCGGCTGAAGGGATAGTCACCCTCGAAGGCCTCACAGCCCATGGACGGGGCGAGGCGTTCGACTACCTCATCGGGGAGAAGACGATGGAGAGCGCACGGCAGGCCGCAAAGGTCGCCGCCGCTCTCCTTCTCTCTGCGGAGAGGCCGATCATTTCAGTGAACGGAAACACCGCCGCTCTGGCCGCAGATCAGATAAAGGATCTCCAGGAGGCTTCCGGGGCAGATGTCGAGGTGAATCTCTTTCACAGGACAAAGGAGAGGATGGAGAAGGTGAGCAGACACCTCGAAGAGCGGGGGGTACGTGTGCTTTCCGGGGAACCGGAACGTCTCCTGCCGCTCTCCCATGACAGGGGTCTCTGTCTTCGCGAGGGTATCTGGTCGGCTGACGTGATCCTGGTCCCGCTCGAAGACGGCGACAGGTGCCAGGCACTCACCGCTCTTGGCAGGACAGTCATCGTCATCGACTTGAACCCCCTCTCCCGGTCAGCCCGCGAGGCCACGCTGACTATCGTCGATGAACTCACCCGGGCTCTCCCCGTCATCACCCGCTATTGCCGGGAGATCGAGCCTCATCAGATCCCCTCACTCGCCAGAGGGTTTGACAACAGGCTTTTTTTAGGGGACGCCCTCTCTCAGATCTGCAGGAGGCTCGAACATGCTCTGGACTGAGAAATACCGCCCCAGGATTTTCGACGAGATCATCGGGCAGGAGCATGTCATCGCCCGCCTGAAAGCCACGGCGGAGACCGGCAGGGTCCCCCACCTGCTCCTCTCCGGTCCTTCCGGTACGGGAAAGAGCGTCGCGGTGGAATGCCTTTCCCGCGGGCTGTTCGGGGAGAGAATGCTTGAGAACACCACGATTATCATGGCATCCGACCTCTTCGAGCAGGGGAAACGATACCTTGAAGGGGATGAGAGGTATGCCCACATCTTCCGCAGGGACGAGAGCCTGCTTACCAATTTCAAGAACATCACCCGGAGCTTCGCGTCGGTGGGGCCGCTCGACGCTCCCTTCCGCCTCCTGGTCTTCGAGGGTGCCTCCGATCTTCCGAGGGAGGCGCAACAGGCTTTACGACGGACCATGGAACGGTATTCACGGACCTGCCGGTTTATCTTCATCACCCGAAGGCCTTCCGGGATCATCCCTGCCCTTACTTCCCGCTGCCTTCCCTTCTTCTTCTCCCCCATCCCCGGGGATCTCATCGAGCGCTACCTCCGATCCATCCTCTCCTCTGAACCGGGTACCGGTCAGGAGCTGCCGGACGATGACCTGGAACTGATCGTCCAGGCATCGGGGGGAGACCTGAGGAAAGCCCTCCTGCTCCTGCAGGTCAGAGGGGGGCCGGACGGGAGGGAAGATCTCGTCAATTCCTTCCAGACCGAGACAGGACGGCTGGCCAGGGCTTCCCTCTCCGCCATATCCTGCGGTGATACCCGGGCAGCGATGCGGGCTCTCGAGAGCCTGATCATTGAATACGGTCTCACCGCAAAAGAGGTGCTGCACGAGTTCCGGGCAGCGGTACGGAAGGATTACCCAGACCCGCGTATCATCCTGGCCCTGGCAGAGACAGATTATTCACTGACCCGCTGCAACAATGAGTACATCCAGCTCAACGCCATGCTGGCAAGGATCGGGGGGGATGTCTTTTCATGAGTGTGGTTATCGAGAAGGTCCAGCAGCACTACGATGATGTGGCCGACATCTACGATAGCCGGTACGACCGCAATAAGGGGAGATTCTACCATGCCCATATCAGTGAACGGGTCCTCGAGGGTATGCCCCACGGGGGGAGAATCCTTGACCTCGGTTGCGGGACAGGGCTCTTTCTCAAGGCCTATGAAGACCTTGGCGGCTACGGCGTCGGCCTTGACCTCTCCCGGGAGATGATACGGAGGGCACGGATGCGGTGCGGCGAGAGCGAATTCTTCATCGGGAACGCCGAAGTCCTCCCCTTCGCCGATGAGAGCTTTGATGCGGTCGCAAGCCTCATGGCCTTCAGCTATGTCAGGCGGCCCGATCTCCTCCTCGCAGAGGCTTACCGGGTACTGAAACCGGGAGGCAGGATCGCCATCTGTACACTCGGGAGAAACCTGCTCACAACGGGATTGCCTGCCATTTACACTATGGCCGAGCTGATGAGATTAAAGAAGATCGGTATGGGGGACTTCGGGGAGTACTACTATGGCAGGAGTGAGATGCAGGATCTTCTCGCCCGATCCGGTTTCTCATCGATCCGGATAAGCAAATGCTCCTTTGCCCACCTCAATCTCGCCGACCCGCTCTTCCAGCTGGCCCGGAAGGTCGAGCCCTTCATAGAAGAGAGGGTTCCCCGGCTCGCCTACAACATCCTGGCAAAGGGGGTCAAGGCTGGAAGCCCCGGTTCACCACACGAAAAATGATCATGCTTTTCTCAGTCTCCTGATCACCCGTTCCTTTTTTGCCAGGGCATCACGGGCAGCAGTCTCCACGGCCCGTCGCATGGCTTCGGGATCCTCCGGCCTGCGGTCTGCGACTTTCTTGACCGGGGTGTAGGCCGACTCCCGGAACCGGGGTGAGAAGTCCTGTTCCTCTCCTCTCACCTCGAGCACCGCTTCCGGCGGCCCGGATTCGACCCTTCCGACCTGCTCGATCCTGACCCCGGCAGAGCGGATAACCTCCGTCACCTCTCTTACCCCTCCGGCCGGGAGGGTCAGCAGGAGAGCATCGATAGAGACCCCCAGGAAATCGATCTCCAGTTCCTCGAGCATCCGGCCCACATCCCGCTGGACGAGCCCCCGGACCTTCTCCGGGTCGATGACGATTCGGCAGCCTGCGGTCCTGGCCATCTCGTGGGCATCCCCCCTGAGTCCCCCGTTGGTTACATCCGTCAGGGAGTGGACCGCCCGGATCGCAGGGCTGGCGAGAAGGGCATCGGCTGCCAGGAGGAAATGGAGGTTGATGGTTTTTTCGACGATATCGGGGAATCCGGAGTAGATGGCGGCCGTGGCTATGGTGCCCCCACCGGCACCTTCGGTCATGAGCACCACGTCACCCGGACAGGTACTCCTGCGGGCGGTGAGCTGCCCGGTCACCCCGACAGTCCCGA
>JAJRBS010000056.1 GCA_028679325.1 Methanoregulaceae archaeon
ATTATGGCAAAGACCAGAATAATGATTGCCTGGATGAAGGACTTGGTCATTCCTGAGAGGGCAATTCCGAAGATGATATGGTTTCGGGGCAGCGGGCTTGCAAAGATCTCCCGGAGGAGCCCCCAGTTCTTGTCAAAAAGGATTACGATCCCGCCAAAGAGGCTGGTGAAAAGCGTTGTCATGGCAATCACGCCCGCGGCCATGTAGGTGAGATAATCGACTATCGGGACTCCGGGTATGGGGGGGATCTGTGCGGTGAGCCGGTTGAAGTTGGCGCTCATGGCTATCCCGAAGAAAGCCATCCACAGAGCCGGCTGGACCAGGGAGGAGATGAGGAGGGTCTTGAACCGGAAGAACCGGATCATGTCGCGCCAGAAGATGGTGAGGAAGCCGAGGTTCATCTGCCACCGCCTCCTTTCCTGCCGGTTGGCGGGGAAATATTTTTCCGGCCTTCATCGCGGAGTTCCCGGCCCGTAAAGTGAAGAAAAACGTCATCCATGGAGGGTTTCTTCAGGTTCACCACCAGGATCCTGATTCCGCCGGCGGACAGGCGTTCCATGATCAAAGGCAGCACTTTTGTTCCGTCCCCGCTCAGGAGCAAAACAATGCCTCTCGATTTCTCCTGTATCTCCCTGACTTCAGGCATCTCCCGGAGAACAGTTCTTGCGGCAACGTCATCGTCGGTCTCCATGTACACAAGATCCTCACCGAGAGTATTCTTCAGCTCAAATGACCTGCCGGTTGTGACAATTCGACCGTGGTCGATGATGCTTATCCTTTTGCTCAGGTTGTCGGCTTCATCCATGTAGTGGGTGGTGAGAAAGATGGTGGTGCCCTCCTCATTCACCGATCGTATGTAGTCCCACATCCTTGTCCGGGTCTGGGGATCAAGGCCAATGGTTGGTTCATCAAGGAAAAGGACTTTCGGCCGGGTCATAAGGCCGCGGGCGATCTCGAGCCGTCTTTTCATCCCTCCGGAGAGATGCTTGGTATAGACATCCCTCTTGCTGTCGAGCTGAACGAGCGACAGGAGCTCATCGATCCGCCTTTTCCTCTCCGACAGGGGCATCTGGTAGAGCCTGCCATGGAATTCAAGGATCTCGCGGCAGGTCATATCCCGGTCAAGAGTAACCTCCTGGAAGACGACTCCTATCGACTCCCTGACCTTCTGAGGGTCCTTGGCGACGTCGTGCCCTGCAACAATTGCCGTGCCATCCTGGATCTTGAGAAGGGTGATGAGTACGTTGATTGCGGTACTTTTGCCGGCACCATTCGGACCGAGGAATGAGAATATCTCCCCTTCTTCTACCTCGAAGCTGATCCCGTCAACCGCGGTAAAGTCCCCGTACCTGTGATAGAGGTCTTTGACGACGATGATTGGTTCTCTCACCGCATCTCCCGTTTTAGAGATGTGTTTTGGGTTATTCTATTAATGAGCTTTGCAACAAGAGTGCCAAAGTCCTTTGGTCACGGTACACGGGGAGCAGGATTATGTATGGTTCCGCATGGCACTGAGGGGATGGCGGTCGGATTAGAAATTGGATCCCGTGGACATGAGGGTTACATGGTAAGGGGATCTATTCTACGATGAACTCGTCGGAACCAGAAAAAAGGGCATTTGAATCTACACCCTGATATCAGACGGAAAAATTCTCTCTACGGGTAGTACCCATGAACCGCCAGCGATCGGAAAGATCAGGAGCATCTTTCAAAATTCCCCTGCGCACATCCTGCCGTGCCTCAAAAAGGACCGAATTCCCCTCGAGCGGTTCAAAGGCAATGGTTTTTCCCTGTCCGGGATCAGTCTCCATCTCATCCTTCATCCGGAGTGACAGTGAAGAATCGATGAAATAGGACAACGGTGTCGAAGTTGAAATTTGCCTACCGGAAGAATCTGGTTCACTGGATGCGTTAGTCGTTGCAATAATCCGGGAATCACGACCAGTATCAATGAGCCGCCTTTCATTCACTTTCGACTCTGGATTGAATTCAAGGGCAAGACTCAACTGAGGCACGGTTAGTTCATGAAGCTCGGAGTCCACAACCCCTCCTTGGAACACAAAAACAGATTCCAAGGCAACGTCACCAGAAAGACCCTGGTTTTCAGCAAGAATGATTGCGCCCTGTTCAAGCACAATCACCATATGCCCCTGCTCATGAATTATCTTGCAATATCCTGTGAATCGATCATCGGACAGATCGTGCAGAAGATGGGCAAGCAGGATATTGCGCCGCACTCCACGGAACCGCCCCCGGGGCAGCTCCATGGATCGCGTATCCTTTTGTCCATCATCGACAGTACATGCCCGGGAAGATAGTTGGTTATTTGGCCCGCGGGAGAATTCCGGCAGGTATTGTGTAAGAATGGCGCAGGTCTTTTCACCGGAATTCTGTTGTGACTCTGGCATGGCCCCCCCAGTGGGCATTAATCAGTGCGATGAACATTCACTTTTGTGGTGAATATAGATTTTATTAAGATATGATTATATCTTAAGGTTTTCTCTTGATAATCCAGTTAGAATCAGTTCTTTCGTTCCTAATAAGTCGAAGCATGAAGTTCTCGTTTTTCATATGAAGATCATTTTAAAAAAAATGCATTTTGTTGGGACGAAACCGGTTCTGACAGGAGAAACACACCGAACTGAATCCGGGAATACCTTCCCCCGAATGAGAAATATCCCCTAAAGGCCATCTTCCGCGCGTGCGGCGGGAGGAGATGGATCAAATCCAGAGAAGGTCAATGCGCAGTGAGGAAATAATATCGAATGGCGTGTCAAGATCTGTATCCGGTCATATTTTCCCGTCTGAAAATATCCGGTTAATCGAAGAGTGTGTGTGGGTATGGATGATTCCGAAGATTCAGAATATGAGAGGCGCCTTCTGCATTATCTCGGGATGCTGAAAGAGGAGGATCCGTCGCAACGATGGAAAGCTGCGGAAGGCCTTGCCCGTCTCGGTGATGAAAGGGCAGTCGATCCGCTGATCGATGCTCTTGCTGATGATGACTGGCGGGTTCGACAGAAGGCGGCCTGGGCGCTTGGCCAGATCGGCGATCCCCGGGCGCTGCTCCCCCTTCGGAGAGCACTCCTCCAGGAGTCTGAGGGCGTGAAAGAGATTATCCTGGAATCCCTTGAATTGATTAAAAGAATGAATCTTTAATCGGTTTCCGCACAACAGGATAACTCTCTGCAACAATTCCGGCCACTGAAATGTTATTCCTGACAGAGGACCATCCCCGTTTTTTCTGCTACCCTTATTACACTGCACAAAGGAATACTTAAGGAGAAGATACCTTCGCCTGGTAACGGTATTCGTTGAAGGCGATATTTCCGAGGCAGGAGCATACCATGGATATCGAGGACAGTCTTGATTTTGACCAGCAGAGGATTGACAAACTTGAAGAATTACGGCAAAAAGGCTATCCCCTCTATCCCCCGACTTTCGAAAGAAAAAATACTCTGAAAGAGATCAGGATACTGCACGCCGAAGCCGGACACGAGATAAGCACGGATACTGTAACAACAGCAGGGAGATTGTTTATCGTCCGTAACCACGGGAAGACCATTTTTGCCGACCTGGGCGATGAAGACGGAAGGATACAGCTCTACATCAGGAAGAATGATATTGGCGAGGAGCAGTTCGATTTTTTCTCGCGTTATATCGAGAGAGGGGATATTATCGGTGTGGAAGGGCATGTTTTCAGGACCAAGGTCGGAGAACTCACGATATGGGTGAAGGGGATCGAGCTCCTGGCGAAGGCCCTTCATTCCCTTCCGGAAAAATACCACGGGCTGACGAACACCGAGAAAAGATACCGCCAGAGGTACGTCGACCTGATCGTGAATGACGAAAGCCGGGAGACGTTCCGGACCAGGAGCAGACTGATATCTCTCCTGCGGTCATACCTGGTCGACCGCGATTTCCTGGAATTCG
The DNA here is from genome assembly GCA_028679325.1 of Methanoregulaceae archaeon. Taxonomy (GTDB): domain Archaea; phylum Halobacteriota; class Methanomicrobia; order Methanomicrobiales; family Methanospirillaceae; genus UBA9949. The sequence continues at coordinate 3,934 of JAJRBS010000056.1, forward strand.
AAACACCGGTTCTCCAACCGGTCTATGGCGGTGCGAACGCCCGGCCGTTCACCACTTTCCATCACTACCTCGGGCAAAACCTCTTTTTGAGGATCGCGCCCGAGCTCTATCTGAAAAGGCTCGTCATCGGCGGATTCGAGAAAGTCTTCGAATTATCACGAAATTTCAGGAATGAGGATATCGATACTCACCACAACCCCGAGTTCACGATGGTGGAGATTTATGAGTCCTACCGGGATTACCATGACATGATGGCCCTTACTGAAGGCATCATCTCCCACCTCGTCTTCTCTCTCCATGGCTCCTATACCGTGAAGTATGGCGACGGAGTCCTTGATTTCACACACCCCTGGAAACGACTTTCCATGGAAGATGCTGTGAAAGAAATGGGAGGGATCGATGCCCGGTCAGAGCCGCTTGATACCCTCAGGGCAAGAGCCTCTGCGCTGAATATCGTTGGATGGGAAGAGGCTCATTCATGGAGAGAATTCCTGGTCCTCTTCTTTGAGGAACTGGTCGAAGACAAGCTGATCCAGCCGACACTCATCTATGACTTCCCTGTGGAGAATTCCCCTCTCGCAAAAAGACACAGGTCAAAGGAAGGATTCACCGAAAGGTTCGAGCTTTTCATCTGCGGCATGGAGATTGCCAATGGATTCTCAGAGTTGAACGACCCCATCGATCAGTTGGAGCGGTTCCAGCGTCAGGATGAGAAGAGACGCTCCGGTGATCTTGAGGCCCAGATGATCGATTACGATTTCATCCAGGCTCTCTCCTACGGAATGCCGCCAACCGGGGGAGTGGGCCTGGGAATTGACCGGCTGGTTATGCTCCTTACCAACCAGAACTCCATCAAGGAAGTGATCCTCTTTCCCCAGATGAAGACCGGTTTTGAAAGGGCAAACCCCGAAGGGAATGAGAAAGATCCAGGCTCCATCTGAATCGGGAAAAAAAAGAGACTGCTTAGAGAAGGGCTGAGGTAATTCCTACAACTCCAGACTGGATGATCAGCGCGGTGGCTACTATCACTCCGGCCATCATCAGGGCAACGGCAACATTTCCTTTCTTTATCTCCTCGAATTCATTGACCCCCTTTGTGAGCCGGTCAAGGACGCTCAAAGCCAGGTAAATGGCGACGATGGCAAGGATGATTCCCAGAACCAGTTGGATAATCGCAGCGATAAGGGAAAACCAGTCCCCTGACAATGCCTTGGTGATTCCAATGGATATTCCGGCAATACCCGACTGAACCACGATGGCGATGGCAAAGAAGATGGAAGCGATGAGGATCCCGACGGCAGTATTGCCCTTCATAAGTTCCTTCTCTTCTTCGATTCCCTTCGTTATGCGCGAAAATACCGAATACCCGATATACAACGCAACAACTGCCAGAATTATGGCAACAAGAAGCTGAATCAGGCCGACAAAAGCATTGACATAGTCTACCATGTAGATTCTCCTCAAGAGGTTTCCGTAATATTCACTGATAAGATATATAAATCTATTGCGATTTTGAAAAATAAAGAAGGCAGAAAAGCTCCTTTTTTACCGATTAGAGCATAAATCAGGAATGAATAAATTTTGCGCAAAAACTTACGGCTGAACTATCCGTAAAAAGAGAGAGAATGTTTATATAGTAATAGGAGAAGGTTATTTTAAAAATATCGAAACGATAACAGAAGTCTCAGTCTTGTGCTGTAGAGCCTTACAGCTACTAAGGTTCTCAGGCCGGACTATGACGGGGTGAGCCCTTCATGGTGGCTTGTCGGGCTTTCGAGCCTCTACGGCGAAAGGTGGGTTTCTGTTTTTTATGGAGTGATGATATGCAAGTCAATGGAGAATCAATAGCTCTCGTGCTCATAGCGAGCCTTCTTCTGATATGTTCCGCAAGCGGGGCAGCGCAGGTGGCATCATACACCCTTCCTGTCTGCTTCATCGAGAACAATGGACAGATCGATGAACAGGTCCTCTACTTTGCCGACACCACGGATTATTCCGTGTACCTGACAAAGCAGGGAAATGTGATCAGCACTGCTGGACCTCTCACAGCGGTTCAGATCTCATATCTCGGATCTAATCCCCTGCCAGAACTTGGGGGAGAAGGCATTCTTCCCGGGAAGGCCAACTTCCTGATCGGGGATGATGAGAGCTCGTGGATAACAGGAGTCCCCCTGTTCGAATCGGTCCGGTACAAGGACCTCTATCCCGGCACCGATCTCGTCTTTCACGGCGGAGTAAACAGCCTGAAGAGTGAATATATTCTTTCTCCGGGAGCGGATCCGTCGCTCATCAGGATGCGATACTCCGGACAGGAAAAGCTCTCCCTTGATGCAGCCGGAAATCTCCTGGTCACCACCTCTGCAGGTACCTTCACTGAGACTGAGCCCTACGCCTATCAGGTCGTTGATGGGCTGGAGGTTCCGGTACCGTGCAAGTTCGTGACGATGAATACCGGAATCCTAACCTTTGCCACAGGTGCTTACCAGAAGGACCTTCCTCTCGTCATTGATCCTGCATACAACTTTTCTACGTACCTCGGTGGGAGCAGGGACGACAGGGGCAGCGGGATTGGCATGGATGACGCCGGAAATGTGTATGTTGTCGGCACAACGCACTCGACCGACTTCCCCCTTGCGAATTCTCCGGCTTACCAGGAAAAACTGAACGGTAGCAGTGATATCTTTGCCTCCAAGTTCAGCCCCGATGGGACGATACTTTATTATTCGACGTACATCGGCGGGAACAATACCGATGTGGCAGGAAGCATGGTTGTCCATAATATCTCGGGAGAAGTTACCTTTACCGGGTTTACCGAATCGGAAAACTACCCCCTGACGCCGACATTTGTTGTTCCGACAGGTGGGAATTCCGACGCCATTGTGACTCGGTTGAATTCAGATGGATCCGATCTTGTCTGGTCCCGGCTGATAAACGGGAACAAGTCTGATACGGGGATGGGGATTGCCATGAACGAGATATCCGGCGAGATAGTGGTGGTCGGATACACCAACTCGGATAATTTCCCCACATGGCCCGTAACAAACACCTTCCTGGGAGCAACCGATGGATTTGTGGCCGAATTCGCCGCCGACGGTAATGTCATACTCTTCAGTTACCTAGGCGGCACGAATTATGATTGGGCAAATGCCGTGGCCCTCGTGCAGAACGTCTCCGGTGATATATGGGTGACGGGAGAGACAAGGTCTGTAAACTTCCCGACCTCATCGGGGGCCTTTAGGAACACGAATCACGGTGGGAGCGACGCTTTCATCACGGAGCTCTTCTGGAGCAACCTTACCATAAATGCCTCCACTTATCTCGGAGGTTCCGGGAATGACGGGGCAACCGGTATTGCGCTTGATCCAAACA
>JAJRBS010000111.1 GCA_028679325.1 Methanoregulaceae archaeon
AGCTTGGCACGTTCTTCCTCGATGTCATGGAGAGATGCATTCCGCCGGTTGACATAGTCCTCGCTCTCGAAGACCTTGGGGATGATCCGTTTGGCCTCGTCGATGAAGGAGGCCATATCGGCCTGGAATTCCTTTCCCATCCCTGGCGGCAGGTTGATGGCATTGGGTTCGTAGGGGTCGGCGAAGTTGTTGACATAGATCCAGTCCCTCCCCTTGGGCTTCGTCTTGGCCAGCTCCTCCACGAACTTCTTCACTGCCGACTTCCTGCCGGTGCCATGCATCCCGGAAGCAAAGACATTGAAACCCCCCTCGCGGATGTTCAACCCGAAGTCAAGGGCCTTCACCGCCCGCTCCTGGCCGACGATCTCATCAAGCGGCGTGAGTTCCTTTGTGGACCGGCATTCCACGAGGGAGACATCAAAGACGTTCCGGTATTTCTCAATTGGCAGATTGGTTACCATACTTTGCACCTGGTAAGCCCCTTATTGGCAACGCCTCCATATCAGGATTTGGGTATCCTCGCGGAGTGACACAGGAAAGAGTAAAACGGAAAGGCGGACTCCTGCCCTGGACGGAACAGGAGACACCAACAGCGTTCCTGCAGGGGACTTCAGGCTCCCGACATCCGGAACAGGGATGGCGCACCAGTCATTTTTTATGGTCCTGGCGCCATCTCCTGCTGCTGATCAGCCGGATGGGATCGGAGAGATTGAATAATGCAGACAAACAGGAACTGGCGGGAAAGAGAATGACCAATTTTACAGAAAAGGGTTCACGACTTTTCAGATACTATCGCGAAGACTTTGGTGAACCCGAGGTCAGGGTCCTCCACATGGACCTCCTCTTTGATATCTTTGATGACCATACGTTCGTGAGTTCGAGACTGCATGGCGAGGTCCTAGACACTCCCCTCCACCAACTGGTCCTGAACGCGAAGGAGCTCGAGGTCCTGTCAATATCCTGCGATGCCTCACCAGTAACGTATGCCTATGACCGCGGGAGCAGCCTTCTTTCCGTGTTCTTCGAACGGGAGATGCCTCCGGGCACGCGGTTCACGATCTCAACAGAGACAGTCTGTTATCCGAGCGACCACGTGCTCGAGGGTCTCTACTTTGACCGCACCCCTCCGGGTGCCCCGCCGACACAGATCACCCAGTGCCAGCAATGGGGATTCCAGCGCCTTGTCCCCTGTATCGATACCATGGATGCCAAGTGTACCTACACCACCACCATTGTTGCCGACGAGCGTTACACCTGTCTCGTCTCGAACGGAGACGTGAGTGTTCCCCGCACACTGGTGGGGGACGGCAGGGTAAGCATATCGTATGACAACTCGGTCACCCCCATGGCTCCCTACCTCTTCTTCATCGGTGTCGGTAACTGGGAGACATTCTCGCGGGAGTTTGAGTACCCTGACGGAAAGATGTTCAGGCTCGAGCTGCTTGTCCCACCCGGTTCAGATGCCGTTGTGGCAGATTATGCCCTGCAGGTCCTTGCCGACTGCATCCTCTGGGTCTATCTCTATACCGGACCTGGTCAGTTCCTGGACAGGGAGGAGAGGGAGCAGATCGTCTCCCGGGTCCGTGAACGTGACCTGCTGAAGTCTTCCGGGAAAGAGCCGGACAGGCTTGAAATAATTCGGGAGCAGATCCGGTCGATCGACCGGAGCCTTTTGACGGGATACCAGTATACCGGGACTGTGTACCGGGAGATCGGGATGCAGAACTCGGATTTCGGCGGGATGGAGAACACCGGCAACACCACCATTGCCATGAACCGCATCATGCCCTTTCCCCAGATGACAGATCCTTCCTTCGAATATATGATCGGGGTGAAAGTGCACGAGTTTTACCATAACCTGAACGGTTCGGAAGTGACCGGGAAAACCCCCTTTGAGCTCTGGCTGAACGAGGCGGTAACATCGTTCGTTGAGAACGGTTATCATGCCTATCTGTTCGGGGAGGCCTACAACCGCCTCAAAACCGTTCTCACTCTCTATGCCCCGTCCACCGGCACTTTTGCCCTTGACTCCGGTTCGGCATCGATGCCGATTGAGCCGGATGGGTTCAATGATCCCAACGACCTGATCACCGGCATCACCTACGTCAAGGCGGCAGAGTTCGTACGGATGATCGAGACAATGATGGGAAGGGAGGAGTTTGCCCGGGGGCTCGATCTCTACCACACCAGATACCGCCACAGGAACGCAACCTGGCGGCAGTGGATCGAGGCCATGGAGGAAGCCTCAGGTCAGGCGTTCTCGGAAATCGCCCACACCTGGTTGAAGCAGACCGGCTTCCCGAACCTGTCGGTCAGTGGCAGCTATGACGAGAAAATGCGTCGATACGTGCTCTCGGTCCGGCAGTCGTATCCGGAGGGAGGATCTCCCTGGACCCTTTCCTTTGGTGTGGCCCTTGTCAATGACAGGGGGGAGGATATAGCGTCGAGGACAATCCGGCTTGATCTACCGGAGACAGTCATTTCATTCGAGAACGTCGGAAGACCTGCTTTTCTCTCACTCTGCCGTGGCTGTTCATTCTACGGGAAAGTGGAGACCGCTTTCGATGCGGAAGCCCTCCGCATGCAGGCCCTGCTCGATACGGACCGGGTGAACAGGTTCCTGGCCCTGTACCGTCTTGCCGAACGAGAGATAATCGCCCTGATGGATGATCACGGGAGAAAACCCTCGAAGAATTTCGTTGACCTCTATTACAGGATCCTCACCGATGAGGCCCTGACTGCCGAAACGGGGGGGCTTCTCCTGACACTCTACGACACGGTCGATGCTCCCGGATACGCCCATCGCTACCGGGCCCTCTATGAGGCCCGCAGGGCTCTCGAAAAGGCCACCGCTATCCGTCACTCTTCCGGCCTGCTGCACCGGTATCACCGGCATGACAGGCTGGTACCCCTCACCGTTCCGGTAAAAGACCAGGTCCCTGCTATCAAGGAACGCCAGGTCAAGAATACCTGCCTCGCCCTCCTCTCGACCCTCGACATACCTGAAATACACGCACTGATCCGGTCTCAGCTTGACGGAATAGGGGTCGCCACCGACAGGCTCCGGGCTTTTGCCCTGTACCTGAACAGTTCCGCACCGGATCGCCTCGCGGTCATGGAGTCGTTCGGAGCAGAGGCCCTGAAACACCCGGCGAGCTGGGAAGGCTACCTTGCTGTTATTGGCGGATGCCCGGCCCCGGATGCCGTCAACCTTATCCGGAAGGCCGCATCGTCTCCCGCATTCCGGATCAAGCAGGTAAGCGATCACCGGGCGCTCTACGGATCGTTTGCAGCCAACCGGAAGGTCTCTCTCGAGACATCAGAGGGGAGGGAGCTTTTCAGGGACATCATCCGGGAACTGGCCCCGGTGAACCAGAACTCGGTCGTCTCTCTTCTCCGGTCCTTCGGGGCTATAGACCAGATGGATGAGACCTCTCACCTGCCTCTCATCGGGCTCCTGGCCGGCTTGAATGAGAGTCTGTCCCCGGAGGAGTTTCCGGCGGTCTGGAACACCATCCGGCGTCTGATTGCCGGGGCGCCCCGCGCCCGGCAGGCCTACGAAGCGGAACATGGCCCGATTCCAGGGATTACTGCGGCCCAGGGGGATATGTGACATGAGCAGGATCCGGCAGGTCAGCAGGGTGTTCCGGGGTGTCCCAACCATCGAGGGTGCAGGCGTGCGATTGAAACGGGCTTTCGGGCACCGTGAGGTACCGGTCTTTGACCCGTTCCTGTTGCTCGATGACTTTCACTCCAAGGACCCCGCCGATTACCGCAAGGGGTTCCCCTGGCACCCGCACCGGGGGATCGAGACCATCACCTATGTCCTGCACGGGCGAGTCGAACATGGGGACAGCATGGGGAACTCCGGAACCATCGGTGAGGGTGACGTCCAGTGGATGACCGCCGGAAGCGGGATCGTCCACCAGGAGATGCCCGATGGCGATAAAGGGGGACTTCTCTGGGGATTCCAGCTCTGGGCAAACCTCCCGGCCAGGGACAAGATGACGAATCCCCGCTACAGGGGGGTGACAAAAGGAGAGATACCTGAGGTGAAGCCGGAATATGGTGCCCGGGTGAAGGTTATCGCCGGGACACTGGACGGCGTGACCGGACCAGTCACCGGCATCGCGACCAGTCCCGAATACCTGGACGTCACCCTGG
>JAJRBS010000153.1 GCA_028679325.1 Methanoregulaceae archaeon
CCGGAGCCTTTTTTAATCCCCTTTTCAAAGGTATAGTGAGAATTCTCCCCATGAAGGTATGCATCGTTGGCGGCGGCCTTACAGGGCTTGCAGCAGCCTGGCGGCTGAAAGAACGCCATGATATCGACATTTACGAAAAGAGCTCTCAGCTTGGCGGCTGCCTCTCCTCCTACCACATCGATGACTACTGGATCGAACAATTCTACCATCACTGCTTTGCCGGGGACAGGCATCTTCTGGCCCTCCTCTCTGACCTGAAGCTCTCCGACAGGCTTGAATGGCTCCAGGGGACCACAGGCTATTTTGTGCAGGATACTGTTTATCCCCTGAACACTCCCCTCGAGATCCTCGGTTACCCCTACCTCTCTCTTCCGGAAAAAGTTAAGCTGGCCCTCCTGACCCTCCGGTCACGGAACATGGACCCTGCCGATCTTGACACGATCACGGCAAGAGACTTCATCGTCGGTGAGCTAGGGGAGCGGGTCTATGACTCGTTCTTCGAGCCGCTGCTCCGGAGCAAATTCGGCCCTCTCCTTGACGAGGTCTCCGCCGCCTGGCTCATCGGAAGGATATCGATCCGGTCCAACCGGGGTCTTTCAGGAGAGAGGCTCGGGTACCTGAAAGGCGGGTTCCATATCTTTATCGAAGCGCTGTCAGATGCCGTGGGACGTGATTGCACGATTCGGACGAGGGATCCGGTCATATCCCTACGAAGAGAGGGTGGCGGGTGGCGGGTGAATGATATGTGGTATGATGCCGTGCTCTCGACTGTCCCTCCCCAGGCACTCCGGAAGGCCGGGGGGCCCGACCTGCCATTCGTCCCCTACCAGGGGGCCGCCTGCCTGGCCCTCGGCCTTGATAAGGAGTACACAAAGGGGGTCTACTGGCTGAACATGAAAGATCCGGCCCCCTTCGGTGCAGTCGTCACCCACACCAATTTTGCCCCGTATGAACGGTACGGGGAACATATCGTTTACCTTGCCTCATACTTCTCCGGTGAACTACCGGCCCAGGCAGGAAAAGTGATGAAGGAAGCCTTCTGCAGGGTCTTCGGAGTGCCTGAATCATCGATTCACTGGGAAAAACTGGCGGTCGAGCCACTTGCCGGCCCGGTCTTTACCACCGGTTACCGGAAGAGCATCCCGGACCCACAGGCCGGCGGGATCTTCTGGGCCGGCATGTTTTCGCTTTCCAACTATCCCGAAAGGAGCATGGACGGCTCGATTGCCGCTGGATATGCGGGGGCCGCTGCCATCGAGAGAAGTGAGGCAGGCCCGTGAGCAGACCCGCGGTGAGTGCGATTATCCCGGTCTACAATGACAGGGAGGCCCTTTCGGCGGCAATCCCCCGTTCCCTGGAGATCCTTGATGCCCTCGGCGAACCATTCGAACTGATCGTTGCCGAGGATGGCAGCAGGGATGGGAGTCCGGGGCTCGTCAGGGATTTTGCCCGGGATGATCCAAGGGTCAGGCTCCTGCACAGCGACAGTCGCTTGGGACGGGGAAAGGCATTGACCCGGGCCTTCCAGGCCGCCGAAGGATCGATAGTCTGTTATTATGACGTCGACCTCGCGACCGACATGCGCCACCTCGCCACACTTGTTGCAGCAATCGGGAAAGGATATGACATCTCCATCGGTTCACGGCTGTTGCCGGAAAGCAGGATTGAGCGGACCGGAGGCAGGGAACTTGCCAGCCGGGGCTACAACTTCCTGGTGCGATCCGTACTCGCGAGCAGGATCTACGACCACCAGTGCGGTTTCAAGGCCTTCAACCGTGACCGTCTCTTAACCCTCCTTCCAACCGTCAAGGACAATCACTGGTTCTGGGACACTGAGGTGTTGATCAGAGCTCAGCGTGCTGGTTTTCGGATCTGTGAGCTTCCTGTCATCTGGCGCCAGGGAAAGAAAACGACGGTGCGCCGGAACGATGTGTGGGACATGGGGAGCGCCGTAATGAGGCTCTGGTGGCAGCTGCATGTATCAGAAGGTTAGCGCTGTCCTGGTCTCGACGGGCATAGCCGTCGGCATCATCGTCTTCATGCTCTTCTCGGTGCGGGATCAGCTTGCCACAGCCATCGACCATATCGTCTGGGGCTATCTTCTCCTCGCTGCCGGGATCTGCCTGTTTTCCTGGTTCCTCAGGGGTCTCCGGTACAAGGTGATCCTGAAAGGAATCGGGGTCTCCTGCAGTCTTCTCTTCTCCACGGGGTGCATCTTCATCAGCCAGACCGCCAACCTGATCGTACCGGCACGCCTCGGCGACCTAGTCCGTGTTTTCATCCTGCGGCATGAGTATAATTCCAGCATCTCGCAGGGCATCTCTTCCCTGGTTGTGGAGCGCGTCTTCGATATCGTCATGGTGGCTGTCCTTGGCGCGATCTCCCTCCTCTTCGTCTTCGATGTCCCGGCCTGGTTCTACACCATCATCCTGATCCCCCTCGGCCTCGGAGTCGTCTTCTACATCGTCCTCATATTTTCGGGAAGGCTCACATCCGGGAACAAATACATACGGATACTTCTCACCATCCTCGAACAGATCCGGCAGGTGTCCCTCTCCCTCCGGTCTGTCGTCTCTTTGTCCTTTCTTTCCATCGTTATCTGGATCCTCGACGTCCTCGTCTGCTTCTTCGTCGCCATGATGTTTGGAGTGACCATCCCCTTTGCGGTGGTCGTGCTTGCCATCGTTATCGGAAACCTGGTCAAGGCCATACCTCTCACCCCCGGAGGAGTGGGGACCTACGAGCTGTCGGTCGCACTCACCTTTACCGCGGCCGGCGTCGATCCCGCCGTTGCCACCCTGATCGCGGTCATAGACCACCTCGTCAAGAACCTGGTGACCCTTGCCGGGGGCATCGTCTCGATCTACGTTTTCGGAGACTGGGTGCTCGACACGATCAAATCGGCCTTCAAGAAGGAGATGTACCGTGGTGGAGAGCCTGGTGTATAGTCCGCAGGTCCTGGGTGTGATCTCCTGGATCGCACTCCTGCTCCTCCTGCAGCTCGCGATATGGCCGCTGCTCCGGCCTTCGCTTCGTGATTACGCCTTTCCGGCCGCTTTTCCCGTTTCCCTGCTGATCTTTACAGTCATCTCCTGGTACTGCGGTCTTCTGAAAGCACCGGTTCAGGCGGCGGTCATCCCCTTCCTTTTTTTAATCGTCTGGTCGGCCTGGCGGGGGGGCTACCAGAGGACATACTTCTCAGGCCAGGGAAAGTGGGCCCTGGTCTTCTTTGTCTTCTTCCTCTTCATGCTCGAGCTCCGGTTCGTGAATCCCAGCATCTCCTACGCGGAGAAGTTCATGGATCATGCCTTCCTGGCCTCGATCATGCGATCGCCGGTGGTTCCACCCTTCGATCCCTGGTTCGCCGGGGGAACCCTGAATGTCTATTATTATCTCGGCTACTGGATATTTGGGGCGCTCGGGCTGGTGACGGGAACGGCTTCACCGGTGGTCTTCAACCTGGCCCTTCCGACCGTCCTTGCCAATGCAGCTGTGGCCATGTTCGCCCTTGCCCACCTCCTCTGCAACCGTCTGCGGTGGCTCCCGCTCCTCACCTTCCTGGTGGTGAATCCCTCCTTTGTGTGGCAGATCATCCAGGGGAAGGGGATCGGTTCGGTCCTCTGGGACAGCACCCGGACCATACCGAACGCCATCAACGAGTACCCCCTCTTCTCGTTTGTCTGGGGCGATCTCCATGCCCACGTCATCTCCATCTTCAACCAGGTGCTCCTCCTCTTCCTGCTGGTGTACGCCCTGAAGTTCTGGAAGAGAGCAGACAAACGGGAACGGCTCGTCCTGGTCCTGCTGACCGCCCTGTCCCTGGGGTCCGTTCCCCTGATCAATACCTGGGACGTCCTCCTCTATGCCCCGCTGACAGTCTTTGTCGGCTACATCCTCTGGTACAAGAGCCGGGTCCCGGAGGGAACCCCGGACGAGGGGATCTGGGGGGTCCTGATGCAGACATTTCACCTGCTCCGGGAAGGAGGACCGAAGAAGGAGCCGAAGGAACACCTCGTCTGCCGGTCCTGGAGCTACCTCCTGCTGGTGCCTGTTCTTTCGGTGGCCCTTTACCTCCCCTTCTATTTCCAGATGAACACCCGGGGCATCCAGGGGATAGGGCTTGTGCACACGCCGACCCCGGTGACCGCTTTCCTTCTGGTCAACGGCATCTTCATCGTCATCTTTCTTGTCTACCTTGCCCGGGACATCATCCGAAAACCCGTCTGGCTGTTATCTGCGGTCCCCTTCGCTATCGCCGGTTATGCCTCGGCAGGGATCGCCGTCCTCCCCGTCGTGTACCTCCTCCTCCGGAAAAAGAGGACCCCGGCAGAGTTCCTTGCCATGACCGGGCTCCTGATCATCATCCTTGTCGAATTCTTCTACCTGAAAGACAATATGGGGGACCTCTATTACCGGATGAATACGGTCTTCAAATTCTACCTACCGGCCTGGCTAATCATGGGGGC
>JAJRBS010000190.1 GCA_028679325.1 Methanoregulaceae archaeon
CCGACAAGAACAGGATCTTCTTGTATGGGTGTACCGTTTTTCCGGTGCCACCACTTGTTATAGTCCATCTGCCAGTTATCCCGGGAATTTCTTGGTTCGTTGTTTTTCATACGATACCTTATAGTGTATAGGTCCTCTGACCTGATAGTATGTGGTGTCGGACCCGAAGGGTGTCGTTTCGTTTAAAATGAAAAAACCAACGGCTGAAAAAATGATTGGATTTCCGGGTTATGCGTCTTCTTTTTCCTGCCGGGTGAAGCTCTCGACCAGGGATATCTTCTCGATATCGGGGATGAGCTCGAGCGCCTCGTGCACGATCCTGCTCCGCCAGAGCACCCACCGCCGGTCGTAGTTGATGCCGGGTGGAAGAGTGATGGTGAGAGTGCCGTCCGAAAAACTGGTCTCCATGTCCTGGCCGGCATAGAGCCGGATGAGCCCCTTCACCTTCTCCTCGATATCGGTCACCTGGCCTTCGATCCTGAACCGGTAGTGGAGTTCCTTTCCGGCAAAGGGATGGTTGAAGTCGATCAGCACCCGGTTGCCGATGACATCCACAACCGTCCCCTCTCCTTTGTCCGGGACCTTGATCGTCGCTCCCTTCTTTGGCTTGTCCTTGAACGAGTTCTTGTTGAAGGCCTCGACCTTGCTCCCATCGTGTTCGCCGAAACCCTTCTCGGACGGGACATCGATCTCCCCCTCTTCCTCGATATCCTTTCCCTCCAGGGCCTCATCGAGGCCGAGGATGACGTGGTGGCTGCCCACCGCCACCGTCACCGGGCCGTACAACGCTCCCGGGGAATGGATCCCGGCTTCCTTGGCGACATCCTCATCGGTGGAATCGAAGATAACCCCGGCGATGCTGCCTGTATAGCTGAGCGTGACAAAATCTCCCTTCTCTATCGGCAATTCACATGCACCTCTGACTTTTATATAAGTGGGGACGATGATACATAAACCTGTGGAAGTCAGCGGAAGAGTCCTTGAAGTCGAGATAAAGGCACGGGTGGAGGATACGAAGGCCATACGGGAGCGTCTCCTGCTCCGGCATGCAACCCCGTCGGGAAGGGTGCACGAGCGGGACGTCTACTACAATGCCCCGGACCGTGACTTCGGGAAAACCGATGAGGCTCTCAGGCTCCGCTATACCGAGGCCGGCTGTGTGCTCACCTACAAGGGGCCCAAGGTGAAGGACTTCCGGCTCAAGGCCCGGGAGGAGCTCAACACCGGCGTCGAATCGGGCCCGGTTATCGAGACCATCCTCGTCCGGCTCGGCTATACTCGGGTCGCCGGGGTCGAAAAGTGGCGGGAATACTTTGACTACAAAGGAGCCTCAGTGTGTCTCGATGAGGTGAAGGGCCTCGGGGACTTTATCGAGATCGAGGCTCCCCCGGGGCAGAAGGACCCGGAAACGTTTGTCCGGGAGATTGGAAAGGAGATCGGCGTTGAGGAAGAGCCGATCCTGGCCTCGTACCTGGAGCTGCTGCTGGAGAAGGAGTGAGCGTTCAGGGGAAAAATATCCGGATTTTTTCGATGCATATAAAAAAAAAAGACAAATGAAAGAAGAAAAGGTCGATGTGGGCCGATATTGCAAGATAGATTATCCTACATCTTGCCGGTTACCGTCAGCGCACTTTTGATCGCCGCCGCCCACTTCTCGGCGTTTGCCACGTAAAGGGTGGTCGGCTCGACACTCCCCTCAAACTGGATCTTCAACTCTTTCGATCCCGGGGCCGAGATCTCTTTGATAGTCCCGAGGGGCTTGTCGAGTTTGACCTCGGACGTCTTCGAGAAGAGACCGCCTGTCTTGACCTCGAGGAGGACCCGGGTGCTGGTCATAAAGAGCGTTCCCTTGCCAAAGTAGTCGGACTTGGCATCGTCCTGCATGATGATCTTTTCGTCCTGCCGGAGTTCCATGGTGTGCACCACGAGCTACTACTACGAGAGAGGGATTATAAGGATGCCGGTGACACCGGAGTCATAGTCATAACGATCCTGGTTTTCCTTATGGAGACCGAGTTGGAGGAAGAGTGGTACCGGCCCCTGATTCATACGGGTTAGTCACCGGAAAGGGATCACCGGCACCGGTCCGGATAAATACGAAACAAAGGGGGATATCCCCGATAAAAAAGTCGTTGATATATTCTCAAACCGATAATAACTCGATCCCGATATCTTTTGCCACATCGCCGAACTTGATCACGGCGCACTCTCCCTTCGACGCCATGCCGGGGTTCACCACTTTCGTGCCGTCGACTTCCTCGATCCCCCGGTCTTCGTGGATGTGACCGCAGCAGACCAGGTCGAAGGAGGAGAGGTGCTTTCGCACCGCCTTGCTCCCGACGTGGTTCACCCCTGCCCGGTCGAGGATCCCGTAGGGAGGGGCGTGGGAGATGAGTACGTTGTGCATGGCGCTCTCCCGCCGGGCCAGGGCACCGGAGATCAGGCTCTCGATCTTGCTCTCCTCGAGCTCGAAAGGCGTGGAGAAGGGGGTCGGGTTCGAGCCGCCGATTCCGAGGATGGAGACCCTGCCGAGGCAGAAGCAGGAGCCGTGGACGCAGACCCAGTCCGAGCACTCCAGGAACTCCACCATGCCGGGCGGGTCGCAGTTGCCGGGAACGACGAAGGTCGGGACATCGACCCGTTCCAGGAGGTCTTCGGCCGCCTCGGGCGGGCCCATGTCGGTCAGGTCGCCGGCAAAAAAGATCGTGTCGCAGTTGAGGTCGAGAAATGAGTCCAGTTTCTGGTAGTCACCGTGGAGATCGGCCAGCAGGAGGGCGCTCTTCATTCTTTACTCATTCAGAGGCGATATGAGAAAATGCTATCCCTGCCGACCTCCAGCTTCCCGTCACCTTTCCCCGGAGGGCCAGGCCGCCGAGCAGGCGGGAGAGCTCCGGGACAAGAGGACGGGGGGCTGATCCCGCCAGCGGGGTCCCCGGGAGGGGGAGGAAATAATGGGCATGCACTTTGCCCCGCGAGGAAAGCCAGCGCACAAAATCCGCTGTCTCTTTCTGGTCGTCATCGGTCTCAAACGGGAACCCGACGATGATATCCACCACCGGCGTCAGACCGGCATCGGTGCAGAGCTCCACGGCGCGTATCACGTCACCAGTGGTGTGCCCCCGTTGGATCCGGGAGAGCACCGCATCGCTCCCGGACTGGGCCCCGAACTGGAGGCTGTCGTTCGCGCAGTAGGTGGTGATGAGCTCGATCGCCTCTTTTGTCACGAACTCCGGGCGGACCTCGCCGGGGAAAGTGCCGAACCATATCCTGTTGTGCAGGGCGGAGAGGAGGGCTTTGACCTTCTCCAGCCGGGGGGCCTGACCGTCCGAGCCGTAGGCAAGGGCGTTCGGGGTGACGAACCGGGCATCGCGGTACCGGGATGCGTATTCCACGATCCTGTCGATTGACCGGTGCCGCATCGCGTGACCGAATATCCGGGGGGTCTGGCAGTAACTGCAGGAGAAGGGGCAGCCCCGGGATATCTCCACGTAGCCCTTCATCCGGGAGAAGCAGGGCCAGGCATCGAGACGGACCGTTGAGTCGGGAGGGTTGAACGCGTCCGTTGTTGCCACCCCGGGGACTGAGACCGGGCGATCATCTGCCAGGCAGGCAAGGAGGGCCGGGAGAGCTGCCTCCCCCTCTCCAACGACAACGTAGTCCGCATACCGGAGCACCTCGTCCGGGCAGGCCGAGGCATGGGGACCCCCGGCGATTGTGATAAAGGGGGCCGCCGCCATCTCCGGCAGGAGGGCCGGGGCGGTCAGGGAGTTGAGGCTGTAGACCATGACCTCCGGCACCGGTTTCCTGACCGGCTCGAGCACAAAACCCTCTCTCTCGCAGGCCGCGAACAGAACGGCATAGCTGTTCCTGCTGGCGGACGTGTACCGCCAATGCATCCTCATGGCAGGATCCTTTTCCCCGGCGTTCTCATCAAGGGAGGGATCAGGGAATCAGGGACGGGTCCGGTGAGGCAGAAGGGTATCAACCGTCTTGTAGGTCTTCCCGGTGTTCAGAGTCACCCAGGCCTCGACCCTGTCGGTCTCACGGGTGCCCTGGAACCGAACCTCCTCTCCCTTGACCGGCTGGAGTTGCTTCGTCTCCGTCTTCCCATCGGACAGGGTCACCTTGACGATGATGTTCGTGACCGCGATCTGCCCTTCGCCCCCGGCAAAGACCACTGTGATGGTATCGTAGATGGGGTCCTTCTGGTTGACCTGGAGGGTGACTTCCTGGCCCGGAGGAAGGGTCTGGGTCGGTTCCGGTGTGGGAACTGTCAGCGTCGGTGTCAGGAGAGGTGGTGCGGTAGTGCAGCCTGCCAGCATCAGCAGGACGGCGGCTGCCAGGAACAGCATCAGCACTGAGGATCTCATGGTGGATCCTCTGGGGGGAGAAAGGATAAAATCAGCTCTTTTCTGGGAGGAGCTCGCCCTGGTAATCGATAGAGCCGGCCGTTCCATCGACAGTGACCATGACCCCGGATTGGAGCCGGTGGATGCTGATTTCGGGCTGGTCGACTAAGGGGATGCCGCCGATGATGGCACCGACTGCGACGATGGGGTCGGCGCTGGTGTTTATCAGGGCCGCCGGGGCGTTGCCGTTCCTGTGCAGGGCGTAGATCACATAGGAACCGACCGTCGAGCCCTTACCGAAGTCGAAGGCGAGCACCGTGCCGGCGATCGAACAGCCTTCGAGGGGGTGCCCTGTCTCCACCAGCACCCCGGTATCGGGGTCGACACCCGAGAGGAAGGTGATGGGAGAGGGGCTCACCAGAAGCAGGCCGGAACCCTTCCCCCGTGAAATGGCTCGCGCACGGATGATCATGAACACACCACTTAAATGTAGGAAAAAGAAATATAAGAGTAATATGGAAGAAACCGTCCTCACGCAGGGGGGCGACTCCGAGCTGACCTCGAAGCTCAAGATGCAGGACCTCGAATCCCAGCTCCTTGACCAGAAGGTCAAGAACGAGGAGCTCGGCCGTGAGAATGCCCAGCTCCGGCGCGAGAACAACCAGCTCAAGAGAATGCCGCTCTTTGTCGCCGTGGTGGTCGACATCCTCGAAAAGGGGGAGGTTTACCTCCGGCAGCAGGGCAATAACCAGGAATACATCACCCATGTCAACGACGACATCCTCCGGGAGCTGAAGCCCGGCACCAAGGTCGCCGTCAACAACGCCCTCTCCATCGTCCGCGTCGTCGGGAATATCTTCGACTCCCGGGTACGGGTCATGGAACTTGACGAGTCACCCGATGTTACTTTCGAGAATGTCGGGGGACTCGACAAGGAGATCGAGGAGGTCCGGGAAGCGGTGGAGTATCCGCTCACCAAGCCGGAGATCTACGAGCGGGTGGGAGTAGAACCGCCGAAGGGGATCCTTCTCTTCGGCTCCCCCGGGACGGGAAAGACCCTGATCGCCAAGGCAGTGGCCCACGAGGCCCGTGCCACCTTCATCCGTATGTCGGGAAGCGAGCTGGTCCACAAGTACATCGGAGAAGGTGCCCAGCTGGTCCGGGAGCTCTTCTCCCTCGCACGGGAGAAAGCCCCGTCTATCGTCTTCATCGATGAGATAGACTCCGTGGGAAGCACCCGGACCAATGACGGAACCTCGGGCAGTGCCGAGGTGCAGAGGACACTCATGCAGCTCCTGGCAGAGATGGACGGGTTCGATACCCGGGGGGATGTCCGGATCATGGCCGCCACCAACCGCGTGGATATGCTCGACCCGGCCCTCCTGCGGCCCGGCCGGTTCGACCGGGTCATCGAGATCCCGCTCCCCGACGCCGTGGCCCGGAAGGAGATCCTGAAGATCCACTCCCGGAAGATGCACCTTCTGGATGTCAGCCTCGACCGCATCGTGGAGATGACAGAGAAAACCACCGGGGCGGAACTCCAGGCTGTCTGCAGGGAGGCAGGCATGATGGCAGTCCGCCGGGAGGCAGACGGGGTCTCCCAAGAAGACTTCGAAAAGGCGGTCCGGAAGGTCAAGGCCGACGAGATGACCGATTTCCGGATGTACACCTGATCTCCCTCTTTTTTCCTG
Organism: Methanoregulaceae archaeon; assembly: GCA_028679325.1. Taxonomy (GTDB): domain Archaea; phylum Halobacteriota; class Methanomicrobia; order Methanomicrobiales; family Methanospirillaceae; genus UBA9949. The sequence continues at coordinate 6,041 of JAJRBS010000190.1, forward strand.
CCGTCCCTCCCAAAGCCTATAAGTGAGCGTCCGTGAATAGGAAAGCATCGGGAGTCCCATGAAGATACTTTTTCTCCCCCGTGACGGCATCCGGCTCTACCAGGAGCTGCTGGCCTCAGAGACCAGCAGGGAAGCGCTCCGGTTCTACCGGCCGGTGGAGACCGCCTGCGGGATCGAGGTCACCGCCGCAACCCTCGGAAGCGCCCTGACCCTCATGGCCGATATCCGCTGGTACGTGAAAAGGTACATGCGGGGAGTCCTCTTCGAGATTGCTCCGGGGGTTTTTTCCACCCACCGGCTGGCCTTCGAGCTCTTCTATGACCGCGAGATCAAATTGCCGGGTTCCTGGGATTACCGGCTCATCTACCGGATGAAGGATGGCCGGGTGGTCAGGGAAGAGCAGCTCCTCCCGGGATCAGACCGGCCTCTTTCGGTCTCGACCGAATCACCGGAGATCGAGGTCTGGTGCACGGAAGACGAGTACCACGGCGGGATCAGCGTGGTTGCCCTCGAGGACGACACCGGTGAAGAGGCAGCGGACGAGGCAGACCAGCCCTGATTCCCGGGATTTCCGGAACCATCCCCGATCGTGTCTGCCGACCCTTTTCCCCGTTCTGCGAAATCGCCTGAAAAGCCCCTTGTGCGAGCCCGGGGCGACGGGACTGGCATCCGAAAACACCGGTATTATCATTGCTGCGGTTCACTGTTTGAGAGATGCGTGAACCCCCGGTAAAGAAGACCCTGTACTGGTGTGACCGCTGCGATGTCCCCCTGATCGCGAGGAGCTGCGGGTGCGGAGCGGAGGGAAGGGCCATTGCCCTCCTTCAGCCCTACGATGTCCGACCGGCCCTCCGGCACGACCGGGAGATCCTTCTCGCCCTGGTTCGGGAGCGTTTCGGGGAGGAAGTGCAGCTCCCTCAGGTGATCCTTCTGAACAAGACCGGGGGTCTTGACCGGAACGAGCTCGTGATCATCCACGGCGAGCGGCTGGGATGGCTCTCCTATGACCCGGTGAGCCGAAACTTCCGGTTCGACATTACCCATGAAGGTCTCCCGTTCATCCTTCCGGGTGCAACCCGGGGTGTCGTGGACCTAGGAGAGGCCCTGCCTCCGGGTGAACGGCCTTCCGGGCGAATCGGGGGTAAGCGTTTCAGGGTCGTAACCGCCGAGCCGGAAGGGACGGTTGCGGTGCGGTACGGGAGAAAGCTTGGCACCGGCGTCCTCCGTGACGGGTACCTTCGGGTCAAGGAGCTGGGGGAGCCGGCTGTCCGGGAGACGATTGACCCGGGCTGGGATATGGTGGTGGACCGGAACCGGTACCACCTGAAAAATTTGGAGAGGAACGCGGTCCGGGCCATCCGCCAGCACCTGCACGACCGTCCGTGTGCAAACGTCTCTTTCTCCGGGGGAAAAGACAGCACCGCGGTCCTGGCACTGGCCCGGAAGGCAGGGGTCGGGAAGGCCTTCTTCATTGATACCGGGATCGAGTTCCCGGAGACCGTGGCCTTTGTCGAGAGCCAGGAGGACGTGGAGATCGTCCGCAGGGCTGGCGACTTCTATGCGGCAGCAGGCAAGGCCGGGCCGCCGGCCAAGGACCACCGGTGGTGCTGCAAACTCCTGAAATTAAACCCGCTGAAGCTCCACCTGGCCGGGACAGGACCCTGCGTCACCATCCAGGGAAACCGGTGGTACGAGTCATGGAACAGGGCTGACCTGGAGATCACCAGCCAGAACCCGGCAAACCCCCTCCAGCTAAACATCTCCCCCATCAGGAACTGGAGAGCGCTCGAGGTCTACCTCTACCTCTGGTGGCAGCAGATACCGATCAACCCCCTGTACGAGCTCGGCTTAGAGAGGATCGGATGCTACCTCTGCCCGGCGATGCTCGAGAGCGAAGCAGAAAGGACGAGGGAACTGCACCCGGATGAAGCAGGCCGCTGGGACAGTTTCCTATCAGATTGGGCGAAGGCCCGGGGGCTCCCTCCCGAATATCACCGGTGGGGGCTCTGGCGCTGGAAGGAGCTCCCTCCCAAGATGCAGGAGCTCTGCCGGTCACAGGAGATCGAGCTCCGGGAGAACCCTCCGCCCCTGAGACCGACCGCAACTGAAACTCCCGCAGTTCGTCCTGCTGCGATGAGCGATACAGAGGCAGGGGCCCGTGGCTGCGAGGAGTTCAGGAAGGACTTCTCCCTGGTAGCGGACATCATCTACCTGGACAGCGCCGCCACCAGTCTCTCCCCGGAACCGGTGCTGGCCGCCATGCTCGAGTTCGAGCGGAACTACCGGGCCAATGTCGGCCGGGGGGTCCACCGCCTGTCCCGTATCGCCACCCAGCGCTACTGGCACGCCCACGAGAAGGTGGCCGGTTTCATCGGGGGGACAGGGGGCACCACTGTCTTTACCAAGAATACCACCGAGGCCATCAACATGGTGGCCCGGGGTCTTGGATGGAAGAAAGGAGACCCGGTGGTCACCACAATCCTCGAACACCACTCAAATCTCCTTCCCTGGATGCATCTTAGGCAGCAGGGAGTGGAGCTGGAGATCGTGGGAATCAATCCCGATTACACCCTCGACCTCCCGGCCCTCGAAAAGGTGGTCAGTGAAGAGGTCCGCCTGGTGACTATCACCCATGCCTCGAACGCTCTGGGGGTGATCACTCCTGTCAGGGACGTCGCCCGCATCTGCAGGGAGAACGACGTTCTTCTCATGATAGACGGCTCCCAGTCTGTGCCCCACATCCCGGTCGACATCCAGGGGATCGGGGCCGACTTCTTCTGCTTCTCAGGGCACAAGATGCTCGGCCCGACCGGGACAGGAGTTCTCTGGATGAAGGAAGCAATCCTCGAACCGACCGATCTTGGTGGTGGGATGATCGAGACGGTCTCGGAGAGCGGTTATACCCTTGCCGAGGGATACCAGCGCTACGAGGCCGGGACCCCGAACATTGCAGGGGGGATAGGTCTCGGGGCTGCGGTCGATTACCTGGACGGCATCAGCATGGAGCGGGTGCGCCGGTGCGAGGAGGCCCTGGCCACCCGCCTGATCGATGGGCTCCGTGATCTGGATGGGGTCCGGGTCTATGCCTGCCCGGATCCTACGCAGAGGATCGGGGTGGTCTCCTTTACTGTCGAGGGGTACCACCCCCACGAGGTGGCGCAGGCCCTCGATGAGAATGCTGACATCATGGTCCGGTCCGGGTACCACTGCTGCATGCCGCTCATGGAACGGCTGGGGCTCCCGGAGGGAACGGTCCGGGCCAGCCTCTCCGTTTACTCGACCCGGGACGAGGTCGATACCCTCCTGGCTGCGGTGAAGGAGATCGCGGCGAGCCGTTGAATGCCTGGGAAAACCCTCTTCTTTCGTATTTATGAGAGACCGCTTCCGGTTTCAGGGTCACAGCATGACCCGGGCCAAATCCTGAGGAGACGATCCTCCCGGCCTCTGAACCATCATCATAATAACAATCATGAAGAAATAGCTGGAGAAAGCCCCGTCCTTTTCCGGCAGGACAGGTCCCCATTGCCATTTCCAGGGATTCACGATGACTGACGATAAGGCCCTTGCAGACAGGATCCTCGCCCTGAAAGAAGAACGGGACGCCGTTATCCTTGCCCATAATTACCAGCTGCCGGAGGTGCAGGACATCGCCGACCATGTCGGGGACTCGCTCGAACTTGCCCGGGCGGCTGCATCGCTCGAGTGTCCGGTCATCGTCTTCTGCGGCGTCGACTTCATGGCCGAGACCGCTGCAATACTCTCGCCGGAAAAGACCGTGCTCTTGCCAGCCCAAGACGCCTGCTGTCCTATGGCGGAGATGGTGACCGCCGGAGAACTGGCGGTCCTGAAAGAGCGGTACCCGAATGCGGCGGTGGTCGCCTACGTGAACACCACGGCAGAGGTGAAGGCCGAAAGCGACATCTGTTGCACCTCGG
>JAJRBS010000013.1 GCA_028679325.1 Methanoregulaceae archaeon
ATGATTGAATCATCCCGCCTGGATCTTCTTCGCAAACTCTTCCACTGTCTCGTAATATTTCCCGGCATCAACGTCCTTCTCAATGGTCTCCGCAGAGGCGACAAAGGACATCCCTTTCCCCTCAAGGATGGCCCGGGCCTTCCTTACGACCCATCCCCCACCAGATCCTCCCAAGTTCGTGTTTCTTCGGGAAAACAAAATAATCCCGTGGGTTCATCTTCATGTCTAACCCTCTTTTACGGCTGGTTTTTCCGGTTCCATTTCAGATACAGGCCAACCCCCGCCGGTATCAGGAATGTCAGGGCATAGTACACGAACACGTCGGTTTCGTAGTAGGTGGCCTGGAACAGCTGGACAATGAACAGGTAGTCCAGGACAATGGCGATAACGGTCCACACAATCCCGACCTTGACAAAATACAGAAGGGGGAGGTCTCTTGCACGGAACCACAACCACGTTATAACGATGGTAACCGGTGTGAATATAACTGAGATAATCCAGCCCATGTTGTTAACAAATGGCGTGAAGAAGAGAACGAGAGACGCGACGTACCCGAACAGCCAGAGCAACATGCCAAGTCCCACGGCATCTTTGATCCAATTCTTCATGACGAGATGTCTCGCATGATACATTTTTATGGATTATGGACCATTCTTCCACACCATCACCCGTTTGTGGCCGGGATCATGACTGAAATCAAATCCGTCAAAAAGCTATAAGGGTATGCGGGTTTTTGACAGGGCAATTTTATTATCCTTTACCCGCGAGGAGTGTTCATGGAGATTGTCAAAATCCCCCACCTGCAGAAACAGGAGTACGACCGGCTTATCGAGGAGAACTATGTCTGCCGGATCGCTTTCAGCGGAGAGAAATACCCCTATATTGCTCCGTTTATGTATGTCTTTGACGGGAGATATCTCTATTTCATCTCGACAAAGTATGGAAAAAAGATCGAACTCTTCCGGAACAACCCTGCGGTTGCCGTCGAGATAGAGCGCTATGCTGACAACCTTTCGACATACATGTTCGTCACTTTGAGGGGTTCTCTTGAAGAAGTCACCAGGAATGAAACGAAGCAGGAGATCAAACAATCCTTTGTGAAGATGCTCGAGGGAAGAAAGATATCTCCCAAAATCCTGGCTGCCCTTGGACACGACCCCGCTGGTCCACCCGAAGCAATAGTCCGTGAGGACCGGTCTCTGGTCTGGAAACTGACCCGGGTGCAGGAGATTGTAGCACTGAAAAACACGTAGCCGGACAAGGATGTATCATGTGCCCCGTGATGAAAGACAGGTATTATCGCGAATCGATCGAAACAATGGAGCGAGCCGCTCTTGATGACCTGATCGATGAAAGGACACGGTATACAGTACAATATGCAAACGATCACTCTCCCTTCTACCGGCGATGGTTCAAAGAGCACCATATCGATCCCCAGTCTGTCCGGACTCACGAGGATCTCCTGACCCTCCCGCTCATTTCCGGTGCCGACATACGGGCCCATCAACCCCCGGTCAGCGAGGAGTTCGAATTCCGGAGTGCCGCCCTGGAGGAGATATTTACCATCCATGAGACGAGCGGCACCAGCGGGACACCGAAGAGTTTCTTCCTCACCTGGCAGGACTGGGAAAGGTTTGCCGAGAAATACGCCCGCATCTTTGTCTCCCAGGGTTTCGGGCCGGGAGACCGGATCATCATCTGCGCTTCGTACGGCATGAACGTCGGTGCCAACACGATGACGCTTGCTGCACGGGACCTCGGAATTACCATCATTCCCACCGGGAGGTGTACCTTCCCGCTCCGGACTATCCGGAGTTACCAACCGACAGGGATCGTGGGGAGTGTCTTCAAGCTGATCCGCCTCGCCCGGCAGATAAAGGGCGAGGGGCTCAACCCGGAAGAGCTCGGCGTCAGCAAGCTTGTAGTCGGCGGCGAAGCCTTTGCCGATGAATCGAGGGTTTATCTCTCCGAACTCTGGGAATGCCCGGTCTTCAATACCTACGGGAGCACCGAAGGTTCCATGTGCGGCGAATGCACAGCCATGCAGGGGCTCCATGTACCGGAGGATCTGGTACACATGGACCTCTATGACCCAGGCCTGAAGAAGTTCGTCGAAGAAGGTGAGTGTGGCCGGATCGTGCTCACGACACTGCTTCCGGTCGGCTTAGCGTGCGGGATGCTCCTGATCAATTACGATACCGAAGACACCAGCGTTGTGCTGACCCGCGAAAGGTGCACCTGCGGCCGGACGCACATGCGGATATATACTCCTCAACGCGAGGCCGAGACTGTTTGGATCAGGGGGACACCCATGAACCGTGTTGATGTTGAGAGAGGCGTTTTCCAGAGGGAGAGTATGGAATATCTTACCGGAGAGTACGAGGCGTTCCTGTACTCAGGGGAAGAGAAGGAAAAAAATGTCATGCGGGTGAGTATGGAGAGCAGGCACCCGGAGAGCTGCAATCGCGACCTGGTCTCGGAGAATTTCCTGAAATCTTTCCTTGCGGCAAAACCCGGCCTTCGGCAACAATACGAGGAGGGGTTATTTTCAATCGAATTCAACTTTACACCGCCAAACGGTCTCGAACTTGCGACTATCCCCGGGCGGCCAAAAAGGCTCGTCGACAGGCGTTAATATTCCGGCAATGGGGAACCGGAGAAGATTCTCAATTTTAACGTCGTTGATTCTTTTTCTTTCGTCAATCCCCTTGAAGAGACTTCTTCCTAAAGGATTATCAGTTGCCACGTAAACCGGACTTCATGGAATATGCAGACCCGGGTAAATCCCATTCGTATGTAAAACTCATCGCCGCAGTCCTTCTCTGTCTTGTCGTGGGCAGTATGGGTTCCCTGGTGACGACTACAGGCTCCGGTTCCTGGTACGAATCACTCGAGAAGCCTGCATTCACCCCGCCAAACTGGGTCTTTGGCCCGGTGTGGACGACACTCTTTATTCTGATGGGAATTGCCCTTTATCTCGTCTGGCAATCCGGTACTGAGCGTCGCGATGTACAGATAGCACTCGCTGTGTTTGGCATCCAATTCGCCCTCAATGTCCTCTGGTCGTTTCTCTTCTTTGGAATGCAGTCTCCCCTTCTCGGGCTTGTTGAGATCGTCCTCCTCTGGATCATGATTGCCGTCACGATCGTGCTTTTCTACCAGATCAGGAAAATTGCAGGGTATCTCCTCGTCCCCTACATAGTCTGGGTGACTATCGCAACAGCATTGAATTATAGCGTCTACATCCTGAACCCGTGAATGTGAAACCCGCTGAGGGGAGAATGGTAGCAGAGAGAGGCATTTTTTTCGTCTAGAACCGATGCACTCACGGCTACCGATGTGAGCACCGGAAGACTCCCTAATTCCTTTAAGGACAAACAACATCGGTATTCCTATGCGTATCGGATACCCCTGTATCAACCGGACCATCGGATGCAGGGGAGGTCGGACATTCCGGCTTTCATCCTATACTGAGAAACGATTACTCGATACGGCCGGAAGCAACATCGCCTGCCTGAAACAGATCCTTGAATGGAACCTCCAAAACCACATACTCTTCTTTCGAATCACTTCGGACCTGATCCCCTTTGCCTCCCACCCCGTGTGCACGTTTCCGTGGCAGAAATACCTTGGTGATGAACTTGCTCAGATCGGCTGTTTCATCGAAGAATCAGGAATCCGGATCTCGATGCATCCCGACCAGTTCATCGTTCTGAATTCACTGGATGAAAAGATTGTCGAACGGAGTATCGCTGAACTGTTTTACCACGCTGACATCATCGATATCCTGGGGCTTGGGAGCACTGCAAAGATACAACTTCATGGTGGTGGCCTCTACGGGAACCCTCCGGAAAGCATGGCCCGTTTTGTCAGGAGATACGATCGACTTGATCCCCTGATTCGCAGGCACCTTGTCCTCGAGAATGATGAGCAAAGGTTCACCGCTGCGGACTGCCTGAGTATTCACGAACAGACAGGTATTCCGGTGCTCTTCGACGTCTTCCACCACCGCTGCCACAATCAAGGGGAGGGAATCACGGAGATACTTTCGAAGATTGGGAAGACCTGGAAGACCTCCGATGGGACGATGATGGTCGATTACAGTTCCCAGCACCCGGCCAAACGACGGGGAAGCCATGCGGAGCAGATCGATCTTGATGATTTCCGGACATTTCTTGAAACATCACGGCCGTACGATATGGATATCATGCTCGAGATCAAGGACAAGGAGACCAGTGCCCTCGCGGCCGTTTCTCTTGCAAAGGGAGATCGGAGATTTGTGTGAAAAAGAAATTGGTGGTCCATTCCGGAGCCCATTACCACCCCGATAACGGGTGCCTTATCATCAAAGACACTAAGGAGATTCAAAAGAATCTCTCATCGTCCGAAGACGCTCATCAGCTCGGCGTGCAGGTCCGGCGCGTAGATATCGCTGTAGACGCCGTGCACGGAGCCGTTATACTGGTACCATGCTTTCGGCTGGCTGGCGTTGTCGTACAGTGATCTGCCGTAAGCGATCGGGATGATAGTGTCGTTGGTGAAATGGAACATGACCAGCTTCCGCGGGGGAATCTTCTTCAAATAGGTTGTAGGTTCGACGGAGTCGACGAACCTGATCGCGTCCGTGTTGTTTCCGGCGTCGAGACCGTATGGAGAGGAGCTGACGACGAACGCGGCTTTAAAGCCCGGCTCGATGCCTGCGCTGATAACGGCAAACCGGCCACCCATGCTTTCTCCCAGCACCGAGATATTACCGCCGTCCAGGTCCTTTCTCGATTGAAGATAGTCATAGCCGAGGAGCACATCG
>JAJRBS010000020.1 GCA_028679325.1 Methanoregulaceae archaeon
AGGAGGTAGGAACGTCCATAGAAAGGCTGACGGAGCTCGGATATATCCTTGACAAGGACGGAAGGCCGCTCATCCGGCCAGACCAGGTGGTCGAGCTGAAACCACAGGACATCCTGGTATCTGAGTCCTGCGCCGATTACATGGTTAATGTGGCGCAGTTCATTGATGAGCTGCTGGTCCGCTGTTACCAGCTGCCGCCCTTCTACCATGTATCTGCGAGAAGGGATCTGATCGGGCATCTGGTGATCGGCCTCGCCCCCCATACCAGTGCCGGAGTCCTCGCGCGGATTATCGGCGTATCCCGTGCCAGTGTTGGCTACGCTCACCCCTTCTTCCATGCTGCCAAGCGACGGAACTGTTTCTATGGCGATACCGAACTGGAGTTTTTTGATGGGCGTTCCTGGAAGACCCTGCCAATTCGCCAGTTCGTCATCGAGAACTTTGATCTCTCGCGGCCGGGTATCGATCGTCTGGGCACGTATTACTCTGATCCACAAGGGGGGTATCTCACCAGGACCGTTGATCAGGAAGGCAAACCTCACCTCCGCAAGGTGACATCGGTCTCCATCCACAGGGCACCCCAAAACCTTATCCGGTTTGAGACCCGGCAGGGCAGGGTCCTGGCCGTTACCCCTGATCATGCCATGCTCATCTGGGATCTCTGTTATCTCCGGAAGATCAGGGCAGTCGAAGTGAAGGAGGGGGACGCGGTGCCGGTCATGGTCGGGGCCGGCGTGGTCACCGACCATATCAGCCGCCGGGATCCTGTACCTTGCCCTGACGATCGCGTCTACTGCCTCACGGTGGCTGATGAACATACCGTCTGCGCGAACGGGATCTTCACCGGGCAGTGCGATGGAGACGAAGACTGCATCATGCTTCTTCTCGATGGATTGATCAACTTTTCCCGATCGTTTCTCCCCGAGTCCCGGGGAGGAACCATGGATGCACCGCTGGTGCTCACCACCCGGATCGACCCGTCAGAGATCGATAAGGAGAGCCATAACATCGACGTCGGGAGTTCTTACCCGCTCGAACTCTACCTTGCATCACTCGAATACCGCCATCCCCGGGAGGTCAGCGGCCTGATCGACAGGGTTGAGAAGAGATTGGGAACGGCCGCCGCAGTGCAGGGATTCGGGTACACCCACGAAACCTCCGATATATCGGCGGGGCCCCTGGAATCGACATACACCGAGCTGAAGACCATGTTCGAGAAGCTGGAGGCCGAGCTTCAGCTTGCAGAGAAGATCAGGGCCGTCGACCAGGATGACGTGGCTGAAAGGGTACTCTCCACCCACTTCATACGGGACCTGATGGGGAACCTCTCGGCCTTCTCACGACAGAAATTCAGGTGCACCCGGTGCAATACGAGCTACCGCAGGATGCCTCTGGCCGGGAAATGCACACGGTGCGGGGCGAATATCATTCCCACTGTCCATGAGGGTTCGGTGAAGAAGTATCTCGAGATGTCCCGGGATATCTGTGAAAAATACAAGGTCTCTGAGTACACCAAACAGCGGGTCATGGTCCTTGACCTGGCAATCGAGTCCACCTTCGGACAGGAAAAGTCCGAGCAGATGGGGCTCGCAGATTTCATGTAAGATCTTTCCAAAACTCCCGCTGGGAAGATTTTGATGTGTCCTTTTTTCGCTCCACTCAGGACATCTTCGGGCCCCCGGAACGGCCGGAATCACCGAGAATCTCCTTCATCAGCCTTATTGCACAGAAATCACCACACATCGAACAGGTCACCTGGTCCCCGGCAAGTTGCCGGGCACGCGACTCGTCAAGGGCAAGAGAGAACTGCCCCTCCCGGTCAAGATCTGCCCTTCTTTCCGACAGTTCGCGGTCAGGGGTTCCCTTTCGCAGTTTCACGATATCTCCGATATGGGCGGCGATCCTGAAGGCTATCAGGCCTTCCTTCACCTGCCCGGGACCCGGAAGTCCCAGGTGTTCTGACGGGGTGATGGCGCAGAGGTAATCGGCACCGGCAGCACATGCGGCGCTCGCCCCGACACTTCCCGCAATGTGATCGTAGCCGATTGCGATGTCGGTCGGGAGCGGGCCCGCAACGAAAAGGGGGAATGGTGATGCCCTCTTGTATTCGCGGATGGAGGGGGCTATCCTGTCATAGCTGGTATGTCCGCCTGCACCTTCGATAATGACCTGTACCCCCTGTTCATGGACATACCGGGCGAGGGCGGCATTCTGTCTCATCTCCTTCCGGGCAGCCGTATCCCTGACATCGTGAATACACCCGCTCCTTGCCGTATTGCCCAGGGACAGGACGATATCGTGCTCTCGGAGGATACCGATAATGTCGTCGAGCATCTCCAGGAAGGGATTGTCACAGCTGTTCAGATGCATGTAGGCGCTGGTGATTGACCCCCCCTTGGAAACAACTCCGAGGATACGGCCCTGTCGCCTCAGGCATTCGAGGAGGTCAGCATTCACGAAATGGAGGACCATGGAGCTCACCCCGGTGGAAGCCTGTTCCCGAATGGTTTCCAGGAGGTCACGGGATGTCATGTGCCCGATCCCGCGTTCGGCAGCCGTCTGGTACACCGGCACGGTGGTGATCGGGATCCGGGTGTGACGGAACACCGCTTCCCGGATCATCCTGATATCTCCCCCGGTGGAGAGGTCCGAGAGGGTATCTGCTCCGAATCTCTCTGCTGTCTCTGCTTTTTTTAGTTCGTCTTTGAGAGAAACCAGGGCATGCGACGTTCCGATATTGACGTTCACCTTGGTCCGGAGACCTTTCCCGATCCCCAGCGAATTGTTCCCCCGCCGCATGATGACAATCCTTCCGTTCCGGATGAACCTTAACAGCCGGAGCGGGTCGAAGCCTTCCTGGTGTGCTACATTCAGGATCGGGTTGGTAACCAGCCCGCCGGAAGCCGCCTCAAGAATCGGCGGGGATGGGTCGTGAGCGGTCATGCCAGTATAATCTGATTCGTCCGGGAACATATAGTCGCGACCGGTGGTCCGGTCTGACCTGCCTCCGGCTTGCCTGTATTGGCCACACTTCTCCGTCCGCACCTCAGTCCGGAAGAAAAAACCGCTGGCCTGGTTACCGTGGTTCATCTGGTGTAACGGAGTGACCAGGTGACTTCCAGGACAATCATCATCCACCCGGAAAGATATACACTGCCCTGATGTATGATCTCCCGGCCCTGAGAGAGGAATTTCCCGTGCTCTCCCGCTGCATTTATCTTGACTCCGCTTCGACGAGCCAGACCCCGCGGTGTGCTGTGGAAGCGATGAACAGCTACTTCTTTGACTATGCAGCGAACCATGGCAGAGGAGCTCATCACCTCGCGCGCAGGACAACCGGGGAGTACGAACGGACCCGCCGGCTTCTTGGTGAATTTCTCGGGGTTCCGGAAGGAAACCTCGTCTTTACGAAAAACACCACCGAAGCCATCAATTTGGTGGCGAGGGGTATCTGCTGGCAGAAGGGGGACGAGATCCTCACCACCGATCTTGAGCATCATTCCAACCTTGTGCCCTGGCTGGCACTCCGTGAGCAGGGAGTCAGGGTAAAGATCCTCCGGCAAAAGAACGGGTATGTGACGGCAGAAGACCTCAAAGAGGCACTGAGCCCTGCAACACGGCTTGTTGCGGTTAACCATGTGACAAACGTCCTCGGCACGGTTCAGCCGGTGGAAGAGTTCGCCCGCATCTCGCACGACCAGGGTGTGCCGATACTGCTGGACGCGGCACAGTCGGCCGGCCATATGCCCCTGCCACCCGGAAAAATCTTCGATTACCTGGCTCTGCCGGGTCACAAGGGGCTGCTGGGCCCTCAGGGAACCGGTGCGTTGTTCATTTCCGATCCCGATTCACTGGCGGCGACCTGTTTTGGAGGGGGGATTGTGGAGGAGGTCACCCTCGACCAATTCACCCTTCTCCCCTGCCCGGCGAGGTTCGAGCCTGGCACACCGAATATCCCCGGGGTTATCGGGCTCGGGGCGGCGATCGACCTGGTCAACAGGCTGACGGTCAGATCGGTTCACGGTCACGAGACAGCCCTCGGAGATCTCCTCCGGAATGGTCTTATGGATATTCCGGGCGTGACTGTCTACAGTCCGTCACGAAGCACGGTGATCTCTTTCAACGTTGCTTCGAAAAAACCTGATGAGGTAGCGCTCCTCCTCGATCAGAAGGCCGGGATATGCGTCAGGAGCGGCATGCACTGTGCCCAGCCTCTGACGACGTCTCTTTCTCCTCTCGGGACGGTCAGGGCATCGATCGGCTGTTACACGACACCAGAGGAGATAGAGGCTCTTGTCGGTTCAGTCCGGGAAATAGCCGGCTGAACCATCCTCCCTTAGTACTCGTCCTGGGGTTTTGTGGTCACCACGTCCTCCACCTCGGGCTCAAGGAGCCAGAGGGCGTCCTGTGCCTTCTCCTGTATGTCCCCTGAACTGTGCTCCCTGAGTGCGTCGAGACGGGCAATGGCCCCGGCCGAGAGGAGAGCCTCCTGCTCCCCTGCGGCCGCGGTGGCCGTGATCACGTCGATAGCTGACTCGACGATGTGAGGGTTGTCATCCCTGAGGAGGTCGAGAAGGGGGATGATCCCTCCCTCGCGGATCAGTTCATCTGGCCTCCAGTCCTCATCCCAGGTGCTGACGGCGAGGGCCTCGATCGCCATCTCCCTCACGCTCTCATCAGGATCAGAGATCCGGCAGATCAGGTCCTTTGTCAGTTTTTTCCGGTTTGGTGCTTCCCGTGGCATGTGTCCTCCCGCTGATTATCGCTGTTCATTGTTTAAAAAGGTCACCACCTCCCTTCAGCGACGCCAGGCATGCAGAATGCCCATCTGGCCATAAGGTCCGTTGACGGGGTTCCTGTCGATGGTAAATTCATACCGGTTGGCGATGTAATCGAGAAGGGATGGCCTGATGACCGGTCCGACCGGAGGCTGGTGAAGTTCCATCTCGATCCGGCGGATTCCCGAGAGGTCTTCGGGATCGATCAGCCACTCCGCACCTTCACAGTCGCATTTGAGGAAATCGCAGCCTCCCGCCATCCTGACAATATCACGAAGCGGATAGGACGGAACTATCGCCCGGCACCCGTCCCAGGCAATCTCAACCGGACCGCCGTCGCCAAGGGCTGCCCGCAGGACCCGGATTCCGCCACGGTTCAGCAGGACATTCCTGGTCAGGAGATCCGTGGTGAGGGGTTCGACTGCTATGACCCGGGAGCTCTTCCTCGCTGCCCGCAGGGCAAATGCTCCTCCGTTCGCACCGATATCAATGACGATATCGCTTCTCCTGATATCCTCGAGCCAGTACTCGGGGACTTCGGTTATCTGGCGGCAGGGGAGGTGATTTTCATGGTACAGGATACCATCCCGGGTACGACAGATGCGGGTGCCTGCTGGGTGATTATCGCCCTGAGACCAGCGGAGCCTGGACATGGTTCAATGGTGATGTATCCCTTTCTTCTGTTTTCTTCTTTTCCGGGACCAAGCTTGGGGTGGCTTCAGGATTCTCCGGCATCTTTTCGCAGTGTTCCCCGTACAAGAGAGAAGAAAATGCCGGCTACGCACAGGACTCCAAAAATGAGGAACGCCAGCTGCATTCCTGCCAGGAACTCGGCATACGTGTCCGGTGTGATAACCGACTGGCCGACGAAGACCGCCAGGATGATCACGGCCACGCCCATGGAGAACATCTGTCCGGTCAGCCGCATGGTCCCGACCATTCCCGAAGCCACACCGTAGAACTTCCGGTCTACCGAACTCATGATGGCCGTGGTATTCGGTGAGGAGAAGAAGGCCAGCCCGAGGCCCAGGATGATCAGGCTGGCAATAATGTAGACAAGGCCCGTCGTATCACTGATAAAGACCAGCATAAAGAGGGAAACTGCACTCATGGCCATTCCCGCTGATGCCAGCTTTCCGGGATCAATCCGGTCGGAAAGCCTTCCCGCGTAGGAGGAGAAGAGGACCATCACCACCGGCTGTGATATGAGGATCAGTCCTGCAGACTGGGGTGTGAACCCTTTGATGTACTGGAGGTAGAGGGAGAGGAAGAAGGTAACGGCGAAAGTCGCGCTGTAATTGATGAAAGCAGCGAGGTTTGAGAAGCCGAAGACCCTGTTCGCACGGATGATCCGGATATTGAGGAGGGGATAAGGGATCCGGAGCTCCCAGAGGATGAAGGCCGCGAGCACCACCGTCCCGGAGACGATGAGGACGATAGCGGAGGGGGCCGGAAGATGAGAGAATCCGTACATGACGGTGACCATGGTGATCCCGTACAGCACGGCACCGAGGGCATCGAACGGTTCCCCCCGGCACTCAGCCCATTCCCCCGGGAGTTTCCAGAGAACGAGGAAGATAGTGAAGATGCCGATGGGGACATTCACGAGAAAGATGCTCTGCCACCCGAAATATCCGGTCAGGATTCCTCCGATAAACGGCCCCAGGGAGAGTCCGATATAGACCGCCGTGGTGTAGATGCCGATGACCTTTCCCCGTTCCTGCGGCGGTGTGACCGAAGTCAGGATAGCGACAGCGGTGCCGAAGATGAGGGCCGACCCGGCACCCTGGGCGAAACGGAGCAGGATGACGGAGAGAGACGAGGGAGCAAAGACCAGCAGGAGGGATGAGAGAGTGAAGACAGAGATGCCCAGGGTGAAGATCTTCTTCCGCCCGGTAATGTCTGCGATCCTTCCAAACGGGAGAAGGAAGATGGCAGATGCCAGAAGGTATGCCGTGGATACCCAGCTGAGAGAGATTGCATCCATCGAGAATGTGCTGCCGATGGCCGGGAGGGCGATGTTCACCGCTGAGAGGTCAAAGGGGGTCATGAAGCCGGCCAGGACGGCTATGAACAGGGCAACCTTCCTGATGGAAGGCGTGACAACTCTCTCCCTGCACTTCTCATCCTCTGCCGTGATATCCCTCTTCCTGTCCTTCTGACTCTCATCTTTGCACCGGTACACGAAAAAGAGAGATGATGTGAGGACGAGAAGGTATATCTACTCTCCAAAGACCCCCTTTTCTGAGGCAGCATGAAAATTCTTGGACTCAATGCAAGCCCCCGGGGAAAAGAGAGCCGCACGCTCCGCCTGGTGAACGCGGTGCTCGACGGCGCCCTTTCGGAAGGGGCGGAGGTTGAACTCATCGACATCTACGACCTTGATATCGGGTTTTGCACGGCGTGCGGATCCTGTTATGCAAAGGGAGAATGCACTCTCGAGGACGACTTTCCTCTCCTTTTCGACACCATCCTCGGAGCTCACGGGTTGGTACTCGGCTCTCCCAACTACATCGATTCGGTCACTGCACCGCTCAAGGCGGTCTTTGATCGCATGGCCGACGCCATCCACTGCCAGATGCTCTCGGGTAAGTTCGGGTGCTCGGTCTGCACCGCGGGAGGGAGCAGGCAGGAGGAGGTTGTCGGGTACATGAACCATGTTCTCACGTCTCTTGGGGCGATCACCGTTGGTGGTGTCGGTGTAGCGATAGGCCGCGACCCTTCCGCGCTGATCCCTGCTGAAGAGAAGGCCTTTGAGCTCGGTAAAAGGCTGGCTCAATCTGTCCGGGGCGAACACAAGTATACGGACCAGGAAAAGCTCCTCCAGGACCGGAGGGAATATTTCTGCGGGCTGATCAAATACCGCCGCAATGAATGGGCTCACGAGTACGACTGGTATGTGAGGATGGGGTGGTTAAAGGAATGAATGTTGTAAACATTTTTTGCATTTCGTAACCTTGTACTCATGCGCGAGTGTAACCAAGCGGCCAAAGGTGACCGACTCAAGATCGGTTCTCGCAGGAGTTCGCAGGTTCGATTCCTGCCACTCGCATTCTTTTATCTTAAAAAAAAGAGGTCAGGTAAGGGTCCTGTCAAAGAACCTGACCATTTCTGTGTAAGCGTCCTTTGCCACAAAGCTCTTCGAGAGCGTGCCGTTCTGGATCATGAACCCGTGCGGCTCTCCCTGGTATACCTTGAGTTCGAAGTATTTTCCCGCACCATCGAGTTCGGTCGCGTACCGGTAGATGTCTGCGACGGGGCTTGGCTTGTCAGCGGTCCCGTGGATGATCAGCATCGGCGCCGTGAGGTCACCGACAAGACTGGCTGGCGTCGTATTTCCACTTCCAGCGTTGTAGGGGAACCCGTACCAGGCCACGCCCGACTGGAACTCCTGGATCTTTGGCAGCAGAAGCATGGTGTACCTTCCGCCGGCACAGAACCCCGTGAGGCCCAGGCGGTTCCTGTCCACGTCCGGGCGGGTGACAAGGTAGGAGTTCGTGTCCCTGACCAGGGCTTCGACCACGGCATCACCGGGAGATCGGTTATACGTCTGCCATTCGGGTGCGACAACCACGTAACCTTCGGCTGCAAACTGGTCGATCATGTCCTTGTAGCCCTGTTCGAGGCCGTTGAAGGAGTGTATCAGGACTATTCCCGGGTAGGTTCCACTGCCGGAAGGTGCGGCTACGTAGGCAGGGTACTGCTGTCCGCCGCTTGTTATCTGCACCGTCGATCCTTTTGCCGTCATATTCCCTGCTCCCGTGTTATCCTGGGCGACACACGCCGAGAGGAGCAGAAGGGATACAACGAGA
Source organism: Methanoregulaceae archaeon (assembly GCA_028679325.1). GTDB lineage: Archaea > Halobacteriota > Methanomicrobia > Methanomicrobiales > Methanospirillaceae > UBA9949. The sequence continues at coordinate 8,591 of JAJRBS010000020.1, forward strand.
AGTATGATGAGGACCTGCTTCATGCGATTTCCCCGGCTAACACAAGGCTGATCTGGTATAAAAAGGTCACGTGGTCAGGCCTGGCGACCGGGAACTGACGTGATCCCCTTCATGAAATAGGTATCCGACTCTTCGGACTGTTCTGAGAGTCTGTGTTGCTGGGATGTGAGAAGGCGTTCACCCTGACAGGAACAGGGAGGGCAGTGACCTGGGGGCGTATATCGGTAGAAATTCAGAAGACCCTGGGACCGGAACTCCCCTCCGATTCCCGGAGCAAATTCTATAAGCTCCGGGAACGAAGCCTTTTTGCTTATACCAGGGCACCGGAACAAACGACGGGGAGATGATAGACTGACCGGGAAGAAGAAGGGGGCAGGCAGCGAGCCGGAAGAGGTCGTCAGGGTCCGGCTCCCGAACAAGAGGAACAGGGAGATATTTGCCGTTGCTGACCTGATGCTGGGGGCAAACCATATCCGGGTCAGGTGTTTTGACGGCGTAACCCGGATGGGACGGATCAAGGGAAAGATCAAGAAGAGGGTCTGGATCCGGGAAGGCGACGTCCTCATCGTGGTCCCCTGGAGCTTCCAGGACGACAAGGCCGACATCATCTACCGGTACACAGGACCGCAGGTGGAGTGGCTCCGCCGCAACGGGTACCTGTGAACAGTTTTTGTTGAAAGAAGAGCAGAAGAAGTCAGAGGAGGGCTGTTACCCCAGTTTTTCCCTCTCAGTGGTCACGTCTTTTATACCATTGCGATCATGCCCCAGGCTGCAAGCCCGAGTATCGCGATAAAGAAAATGACGATGAGCCCATAAGTAAGTTTCATGTGGTTTGCCCGGTCAGTAGTATACACTCTT
>JAJRBS010000026.1 GCA_028679325.1 Methanoregulaceae archaeon
TGGGACCCGGTCTTCACCCTGGTCAACACCTTCGCCGCTTTCGGCATCGGCATCGTGTTTTCCGCCCTTGTTCTCAGGACGGGGAGCATCTGGCCGCCTATCGTCCTGCACGCTCTCATCAATGCTATCGGCTTCTCGGTCCTTGGGTCGCTGACCGTTCCCCCCCAGAGCCCGGAACAGCTTGCCGCTACGGTTGTCGCTGGTGTGGTGATGGCCGCATATGGGCTGTTCCTGCTGCGGGGCCTTCCCCGGGAACCTGTTGGTGCGGTTCCGGATGACAACTAGCTATTTAAGGCCGCACACCTATGGGGCTTCGGTGCACAAATTTTAGGATGCACGGAAAAGGGGTACGACCTATGTGGGGAAAATCACAGACGGAAATGCACGGCATGGGCATGGAGCATGTGGACCCGGTCATGATGGTCATGTGGCACAAGGCCGATGACGCCACCAAGAAGATGTGGATGATGCGCATGCTCGATGAGAAGATCATGATGAAAGAGTGTTGGATAAAGATGATGCAACATAAACTTGAGACCATGAAGGCCCTGAAGTCAGCGATAGAGAAGATGTAAGAACCGCTCAGACCTGCTTTGAGCGTCAGTCCTCCGACAGCTACCATAACCAGATTCCCGGAAAGCGATGATTCCGGGAGTATTTTTTTAGCGAAAAAGAAGCCCGATACGGGCTCCGTTTTATAGGAATTGACCCTCCTATTCCTGTTCCAAAGGAAGTTATCTTTCTACGTCTGGAAAAGTCTTTTTTAATCGATTATTTTCGAAAATAAAGCCCATAAAAGGGAGAGAAAATGAGCCTTATAAACGCGTTCTGTACTCGTTCGGAAAGGGATCGTTGATTTGGTCGATCGAAGCTCTGATCGGCCGCTGGATGCAATCTGTGAGGCTTTTCGAAATACGGTCAAATATTCGTTATTTATGATAAATATGGCTAAATAAGCGTTTATTCCCTCCTCTTTTTCCTGGCCTCGATCTCTCTTAACACCTCTTCAGCCGCCTCCCGGATGTTGGGGTCCGGGCTCCGGGCGGCCTTTTTCACCTGCTCTTCGGCCGGCGGGCCGATATCGATCAGGGCCCGGGTTATCCTTCTCTTCACGTCCGAATCGCGGTCGCTGTATGCGGCCAGGAGGGATTCGACGGCCCCGGTCCCGCCGATCCTCCCCATGGCCTCGGCCGCCTTCTCGCGGACATAGAACTCCGGGTCCTCCAGTGCCTCGATAGCCAGCGGGTCGCCGCGGGTGCGAGAGCGGTCGCTGCCTTGTACCGGATGCTGATGAACCGGTCGTCCCGAAGGGCCCGGGTCAGGAGCTCTGTTGCCCCGGTCCGGGGATATCCTCCAGGGCGAGGATGGCGTCCCACCGGACTTCGACATCGTCGGCCTCCAGGAGCTTCGCCAGAGAGTCCAGATTTTGATCGTTCTTTCGTCTGGTCATGCACATCCCTGAAGAATGAATTCATGTGCTCCGGACTTTTTTCACATCATCAGACCTGCAGTGGGGGCAGACGGATCTCTGCCCGGTGCTCTTGTAGACGTGCCCGCAATTCGAGCACCGGTATCTGTACCAGACAAGATCATCCATCGTGTAGTTCAGGCATCCGCAGGTATTGCACATCGTGCATCACTCTCTCTCTCCCTGAACTTGAAGGTATTTCAAACACGATCATTATTGGCTATAGAATCTGACTAGTCAGTCAGAGGATGATATGCAGTACCGGAAAGTACCGAAGACCGGCGAATGTTTGTCGGCCCTGGGCTTCGGGGCAATGCGACTCCCGATGAAACGTTTAAAGATCGATGAAGAGCGTGCAACTCGACAGATCCGGGATGCCATCGAAAGGGGTGTCAACTACATCGACACCGCGGCTCCCTATCATGGAGGGGACAGCGAGCGTTTTCTCGGGCGAGCCCTCGGTGACGGGTACCGGGAAAGGGTGAAACTCGCAACAAAACTCCCTCCCTGGAGCGTGAAGAGCCGGGAGGACATGGACCGGATCCTTGACATCCAGCTGAAGAAACTCCGGACCGATGTTATCGACTACTATCTCATCCACTCGCTCGAGGCCGGTCTCTGGAAGAAGATGCAGGAGCTCGATGTGACCGGGTTCCTGGACTCGGCGATAGCATCGAGGAAGATTAAAAACGCCGGTTTCTCTTTCCACGGTGACCTGAAGACATTCAGGGAGATCGTCGATGCCTACGACTGGACCTTCTGCCAGATCCAGTACAACTTCCTCGATACAACGAACCAGGCGGGAACCGAAGGACTCCGGTATGCGGCATCGAGGGATCTCGCGGTTATGGTCATGGAACCGCTCCGGGGAGGAATGCTCGCGAGCAGGATCCCGAAGGCAGTCAAAGAGATCTATGCGAGCTCCGGAGTGAAACGTTCTCCTGCCGAGTGGGCGCTCCGCTGGGTCTGGGATCACCCGGAAGTGACGGTCGTCCTCTCGGGGATGAATGACGAGAAACACATCGATGAGAATATCAGGGTCTGCGAGACCGCTCTTCCCGGCTCCATGACCCCGGACGAACTGGCGACGATGGACGCCGTTGCTACATCGTACAGGCGGCTGATGAAGGTCAGCTGCACCGGATGTGCCTACTGCATGCCCTGCCCGTCCGGCGTGAACATCCCGGCCTGCTTCTCCTCCTACAACGACTACCACATGGGAGGAAGCCGCATCATGTCCCGGGGAATATACGGGCTCCGGCTGATGGGGGCCATGGCTCCCCGGGCCGATGCCTCGCTCTGCGTCAACTGCGGGAAATGCGCAAGGGCCTGCCCCCAGAAGATAGCGATTCCCAACGAGCTGAACAATGTCCGGAGGACGCTCGGAGGTCTACGGACAAAGGCCATGATCCCGATCCTCAAAATGGTATTCTCGAAAAAGGTGGATGAGTGATAAGGGATGGAGAAATGGTCAGACTCATTTAAGTTTTCCCTGGTACCGGGGAGCACTGGGAATCTGGGCTCTTCTCCTGTATCTTCCCTTTTTCCTGGGGTATCCGATCCCCTGATCCCTGCCGCTGAAATACAGGTAAACTATATCAGGTCGATAGGAGAGTATCCGTCCAATCCTTTCGAGGAGTGAATACAAGGTATGAGTTCCTTTACCAGAGTGGCGGAGATCGCCGAGCTCCCGGATGGGACCATGAAGAAAGTAACCGTGGGAGAGAAGGAGATCCTGATCGCACGATCCGGCAGCAGGTACTTTGCGGCGGATGACCGCTGTCCCCACATGAATGGCGACCTCTCCCTGGGAACCCTCTCCGGGACGGTGGTGACCTGCCCGGTCCACCATTCCCAGTTCGACCTTACAGACGGCCGGGTAGTGCGATGGACCGATTTCACCGGGTTCAAGCTCAGCGCGGCAAAACTCCTGAAATCACCGAAGCCGCTCACAACCCATGAGATAAAGGTCGAAGGGAACGGTATCTTCGTGGCGCTGAAGGAGGGGTGATACTTTTTCCGGTCGGGGCTACGGCCTGCGTATTGAGAGGGAATCTGACGATCAGTGATGAGTGATCCCACCGGCGCCTAAAAAAATCACATCTTAAA
>JAJRBS010000122.1 GCA_028679325.1 Methanoregulaceae archaeon
ACCAGGCCGGATCATCGAAGTCCATCCTACCGGGAACCGAGATCACTGCTCTCTTCGATGACAAAGGGACAGTTGCCGGTTCAGCAGGGTGCAACCAGTACACAGCCACCTACCAGACCACTCTCTCCGGCCTGTCCATCAAGTCGCCCATTTCAACCAAGATGAGCTGCTCCTCGCCGGCAGGAATCATGACCCAGGAGAGTGCCTACCTCACAACCATCCAGGGTGCCTCGACCTACAGCATCGTCAACAGCATACTCACCATCAAGGACAGCAACGGGCGGGCCATCCTCACCTACGCGAAGGCACCTCCCAACGTCATGACCCCATCACCGATGGTCGGCACCACCTGGTACCTGACCTCCATTGTGGAAGGGAGGGGCACCATCTGGTCACCGACCGCCGGCTCCCCGATATCTGCCCTGTTCTCAAACGACGGCAAGGTCAGCGGTGACGCGGGATGTAACCAGTACACAGGATCCTATTCCCTCAGTGGAAACTCACTTGCCATCAGCCCGAACTTTGCCACAACCGCCATGTTCTGCGCTGAACCCGGGGTCATGGACATCGAACAGACATATCTCGCCGTCCTTCCCCAGATGACCCTGTACCAGATCACCGGCAGCCAGCTCACGCTCTCGGACGGTGCCGGCAAAATCACCATGCTGTACACTGTGAATCCGCTGTAAGGGAGAAGATCTTTCTTTTTTCAAGACAAGCTCCCGGAAAAAAGCTCTCCCGTGACCTTCCGGAAGCACTAAACGGTTTCCCTCCCAAGTGTAATCCCGATGATCCTGGTTGACTGGCAGATCCTTGACCGGATTGCCCGGGGTTTTATTACCATCGACCCCTTCGATCCGGCACTCGTGCAGCCGAACTCCCTTGATATCCGGCTCGGCAACCACTTCGTCTGGTATGAGGAAGGTGACGAGATTATCGACCCCTACCGGAAAGAGACGATAAATTCTGGCACGAAAGGGACCGTAGCCGAGTCGATCGTTCTTCCGCCGGGCCGTTTCCTGCTGGCCGAGACCCTGGAGATGGTCGGGCTTCCCGACAACATCGTGGCCAGCATCGAGGGTAAGAGCAGCATCGCCCGGCTCGGCATCGAGCTCCACCAGACCGGGGGGTGGATAGACGCCGGTTTCCGGGGGTCGATCACGCTCGAGATGTGCAATGTCAACGCCCGGCCGGTGCGGATGTATGCCGGGATGCCGGTGGGCCAGCTGGTCTTCTATACCACCGAGAGGGCTGAGCGACCCTATGACCGGAAACCCGACGCCAAGTACATGGACCAGCGGCAGGCCACGCTCTCCCGTTACCACGAGAATCCCCGGGGGCCCTGAAGGGTATATACCCAATGAAAAAGACAGTACTGGGAACAGAGGCTCTGATACCCAGGAGATGACGCATGCGGCTCCTTCTGATACATACTGATTTTATCGAATACGAGGCGAAAAAGCCGACCGGGATGGCTGAAGAGACCAGTGTCCTGAAGGACTCTGAGGAAGAGGCGCTGGCCGTCTTCTGTGCCGTTGAAGCGATGGATGAGGACGACCTCGAGGGAGTCGTCGAACAGGCCCTCTCCGAGATCGGGCTTGTTGCGGACAAGCTCTCGGTCGAGAAGATCGTGGTCTACCCCTATGCCCACCTCTCAAACGACCTGGCCCGGCCCGATGCCGCGGTCTGGGCCTTAAAAGCTCTCGAGACCGGCCTGCACGATGCCGGCTTCCAGGTCAAACGGGCACCCTTCGGCTGGTACAAGGCCTTCCGGATATCCTGCAAAGGCCACCCCCTCTCCGAGCTCTCCCGGACCATCACCCCCTCGGATGAGAAGGCAAAGAAGGAGAAGAAGGAGATAACACGGGAGTTCTTTGTCCTGACTCCCGAGGGGACGACCCACGATCCCCGGGAGTACGACAACGACAGCCCCTTTGGCTCCCTGATCAGGAAGGAGCTCGGGCTGCCGGTCCCTCCCGGAGGGGAACCTATCCACGTAGAGCTGATGCGATCAAAGGAGCTTGTGGACTACGAGCCGGCCTCTGATGTGGGACACCTCCGCTGGCTCCCCCGGGGGAAACTTGTCAGGGATCTTCTGGCCGACTACGTGCTCGAAAAAGTGCTGCCCTATGGAGCCATGCCCGTCGAGACCCCGGTCATGTATGACCTGGCCGACCAGGCCATCTTCGAGCATGCCGATAAGTTCGGAGAAAGGCAGTACCGGTTCAAGAGCGGCAACCGGAACATGATGCTCCGGTTCGCGGCCTGTTTCGGGATGTTCTCCATCATGCGGGACATGCACATCTCGCCAAACACCCTGCCGATGAAGATGTACGAGCTCTCCACCTACTCCTTCCGGCATGAGCAGAAGGGGGAGGTCATCGGGCTCAAGCGTCTCCGGGCCTTCACCATGCCTGACATGCACACGCTCTGCACCGATATGCCCGAGGCCCTCTTCTGTTTCGAGGAGCAGCTCCGGATGGGATTTGAGACCGGGAAGGACTTTGGTACGAACCTGGTCGGGATCATCCGCTGCACCCGGGACTTCTACGATGAACACCATGCCTGGGTGAAGAGGATGGTGGAGGTATCCGGGGTCCCGATGCTGATCGAGGTTCTCTCCGAGCGTGTCCACTACTGGGTGGCCAAGGTGGATCTCGCGGCTATCGACGGGCAAGGCCGTCCCATTGAGAACCCGACTGTCCAGATCGACGTGGAGAGCTCCGTCCGGTTCGACATCAAGTATCACCGCGATGGCGAGGTCATCCATCCCCCCATCCTCCACTGCTCGCCGACCGGTTCTGTCGAGAGGGTCATCTGTGCCATGCTCGAGCACACTGCCAGCCAGGATGTGCCCCGCCTCCCGACCTGGCTCTCCCCCACCCAGGTACGGGTCATCCCGGTGGCCGAGCGCCATGTGGCCGCTGCCGGGGCCGTGGCCTCGCGGATCCGGATGGCAGGGATCCGGGCCGACCTTGATGACCGGGATGAGAGCGTCGGGAAGAAGGTCCGCGAGGCGGGAATGGACTGGGTCCCCTTCGTTGCGGTCATCGGGGATGCGGAGAAGGACTCTGGCACGCTGGCAGTCACTGTCCGGGCGAAGTCAAAGTTGAACAAGCCCCACAAGGAGACCATGACCGAGGACGTCCTTATCGACGAGGTAAAAGAGGAGACGGCCGGGATGCCCTTCCGGCCCCTCTACACACCGGCCCTTCTCTCGAAGAAGGCCCGGTTCATCTAGAACTTTTTTTCATCAGCGGTTGATGTGCACCACTTTTGCCGGGGGGAACCCGTTGAAATAGGTCGATGAGGCGATGGAGTAGGCACCGATATTTTCTGCATAGACAAGGTCGCCTATCTCCAGGTCCGGGAGAAGGGCCGAGAGGGTGATGGTGTCGAAGGCATCGCATGTCGGCCCGAAGACGGCCGAGACCTGCTTCTCCCCTTCCGCAAACGCCATCACCGGGTAGTTGCAGTGGTCAAAGATCTGGCCCGAGAATGTATGGTAAATCCCGTCATTGATGTAGTACGAGGGCTTCCCGTCCCGGAAAGCCTTTCCAATGATCTTTGCGACCAGAGTGCAGGAGTTGGCCACGAGATATCTTCCCGGCTCGGCCAGTATCTGCATGTCGGGAGGGAAGAGGCGCTTGATCTCGGCGTCCAGTTTCCTGGTCAGGGTCCGGAGCGACTTCACGCGGGGATGGTATTTCACCGGGAACCCCCCGCCGATATCGAGGATCTTGATCTCTTTTCCGGTGCGGGTCAGGGTCTCGTCGATGATGTTTGCCGCTAGCTGGAGGGCCTGGAAGTAGTTCTCGAAGTTGGTGCACTGGCTGCCGACGTGGAAACTCAGGCCTTCCACGACCAGGCCACGGTCAAAGGCCTCGGCGATGAGGTCCACTGCTTCACCGGGATCGGCCCCGAACTTGGAGGAGAGCTCAACCATGGATCCGGTATTGGGGACCCGGAGCCGCAGCACCAGGCCCGCGTTGGGGGCATGAGCACGGATCTTTTTTAATTCCTCGGCATTGTCGAAGGTGACCAGGGGCTTGTAACAATCGAGGATCTCCAGGGTCTCGATGGGTTTGATGGTATTGGCATAGATGATCTTGTCCCATATCCAATCCTGGCGTTCTTTATCCGGCATGTCCCTGATGTTCTCGTACACGATCCTGAACTCGGGCAGGGAGGCCACGTCGAAACTGCAACCGAGTTCAAAAAGGGTCCTGACGATCCCCGGATCTGAGTTGGCCTTGACCGCGTAGTACACCTGGACAGACGGGAGGAGGGCCCTGAACTCCCGATAGTTCTGCCTGATCTTTTCGTGATCGATCACGAAGATGGGGGTGCCTTCCTCGCACGCCAGATCCTGGAGCAGCCTGCTCCGGGCCCGGGAAAGACCCAGACTCCCGTTATCCTCGCCCTTCCTTCCCCTCCTCCGATCCTCTCCACTCATTGCCATCACTTAAGTCTGGTTCACTGCACAAATAAGAAATTTTTGAATTGCCAGGGATCCTCATGGTCATAATCGTTCTCGGGATTCTCCCTGAAGTACACCACCCTGTTCTTCAGGGGGGTCCAGTCTGCCGGACCTGAACAGAACTTTCCCAGGTAGGGGCGTGCGATGTCAAGCACGAACCCCTGGGGCAAATCGTCGGGCAGGCAGAACCCTTCACGGGGGTGCCGGATCATCCACATGGTGGCGGCAACCACGCCAATGGCCACCTGGATGGTGGTCGCGTTCTGGCCCGGCAAGAGTACCCTGGCCTCATCTATGGGAAGAATGCTCCCTGTCCACCATGACGAATAGGGATGGCCCATCAGGAGCGCACCCAGCGCGTCCGCGCCCGAGACGATCTCGGTATCGTCCATGATCCTCAGCCGGGGCTGGAGCTCATAGTTCCTTCCCCGCATCTCGTGGAGAGAGGCGCATGTCGCGTCGCAGGGCATGTAGGAATAGTAGACTGACGGGCGATACACCTCTACCCCATCCTCATAGACAGTCCAGCGGTCGGATATCCCGAAGGATTCCCCGTGCCTTATCACCATTCCCACGATCTCCTGGTCAGGCACCCAGGACCGGACCCAGGTGTTCATACCCATGTGGGCGAGCACGATCTCGTTCTTTGGTCCGGCCGGCGGTACGTGTGCATGGGGCGGCAGTTCCTTCTCATGGGTCCCCCATCCCAGCTCGGCCGGTGCTGTGCCCTCCTCCCGGAGCCCCATGATGCTCCATGTCCCGACAAACTCGTTGGTCCGTTTCGGGACGCGGGAGATCTGGGAGTCCAGCTCCGAGCAGTGGATGACCTTCACTCCCGTCTCCATGGCCAGCCTCGCAAAATCCCCTGCTGTGATCAGCCCTTCCAGCCGGGCCGGGTCTTCCGCTATCCCATCGGCGATCATCCTTCGCGCTATATCCACCAGCCCCTGCTTGGCGAAGTGGGAGACCAGGCCGGGGTTTGCCCCGTGATCAACAATGCTGGTGGGAGCATCCCGCCAGTCCCGTGTCAGCTCGTGGAGCCGGATCTGGCGGTGGTAGAGGGACTTCTCGATGGGGCTCGCGGTAAACCGGTCGCTCTCCGGGTCCCAGACCTCTACGGAGGTATTGATATACAGGACATTGTTGTCATGGCACCAGGAAAGGATCTCGCAGCAGTCGATGTTCCAGGAGAGGTCGATGAGAAGGGAGCCGGGAGACAGGTACCCGGACAGGAGTCTTTCAAGGTTATCATGGGTGACCCTCTGCCGGAAGAAACGGAGCCCCCGGGCCGTCCAGGGCTCAATCTCGGCGGCTTTGTCTTCAAAATCGATGACCGTGATATTTTTGAGGGGGATATCAATATGTTTCAGGAGAAGGGGGAGTGTGCACCTGGCGACAGATCCATACCCGATGATCAGGACGTTATTCCGGAACTCCAACGCTGCCTCGCTATTCATTATTTCCTTTGTGCCATCGCGCTTTCAATTTTCTTATTTTGTACCTGCCACATGCCGGGTCAGCCAGCATGCCTGTGGATCATCATACGGGGATGAGCCCGGGACTCGATCCCGTGATGCTCCTGCCCCCTCCCGTAGTGACAACGAAGGTGTTCTCGATCCCCACCAGGCCGACACCTGCCACGCCCTTCTTGGGCTCGATAGCAATGGTCATCCCTTCGCGCAGCGGCTCGTCAAATCCCCTGGCGATAACCGGTATCTCATCGACCTGGAGCCCGACCCCGTGGCCAAGGAACTGCGCCTTCCGTTCTCTATAGCCCATGAAGTTCTCAAGGAATCCGGGGGACAGGCTGTCTAGGGTGTCTTCATAAATCCGTGAGGGAATAACTCCCGGCCGCAACTGCGATGCCACATCATTCTGGATGTCAATGCACTGGTGGTGGATCTCGATCGCATCCTCCGGTATCTGGCCTCCGAACATATAGGTCATGGTCTTGTCGGTCTGGTAGCCTTCGACCATGCAGCCATTGTCGATGTACACCAGGTCCCCCATCGCAAGTTTTCTTTCCGGGCTCCCGAGAACCGGTGCAGCGGGGCCCATGCCGCGGCTCCCGCCGGGTCCGTCAAACGAGGTGGGATACAGGGAACTTTCCCCAAAGCCGAGATGTCCCACCTCGATCTCGATCCCCATACCCCCGAAGCGGACTATCCCAAAATGACCTTCCCCGACCATGACAGAGTAGACCTCACTCCCGAACCCGGCCTCGCTCATCCCCTCGACAAGGATCCGGGGGACCAGTTCCTCGAGCACCTTCTCATGGATCCTGCCGGCTTGTTCCATCCGTGACAGTTCATAAGCGCTTTTTTCGGCCCGGACCTTCGAGATCTGCAGGTCGAGAGGTCTGACACGGGAGAAGGGGAAATGTTTCTGCAGACGCTGAAGCATTGCGAGGGGGACCAGTTCGGTCTCCAGGTAGACGGTATCAGAAAGGATCCCCGACTCCCTGGAAGCATCCCGGTAACTTTCCATTGGTTCGATCCGGGGGAAGCAGGATTCATCGAGGGCCCGTTCATAACTCCGGCGGACCCAGAGGACGGCCTCGCCGTCACGGGGGATGAGAAGGAGCCCGTCCGGCATCGTCCCGGTGAGATAGAACATGTTGATTCGTCCGAGAATCGCAGCACATTCCCACCCCGTGTTCTCGGCATCCATCCGGGACCTGAAGCGTTCCATCCGTGCCACAAGTTCCCCTGGAGGGACGAGGGAAGACATACCGGAATATATGCTGGGATCGTATTTACAGGACAGGGTTTCTGAGGGAGTTCCCATGGATCTGCAAACGGTCTTTCCACGGTCACCGTTTAGTCTGAATGATCGCATCATGCACTATGGGAGAACTCACGGGCTCATCAGTTGGGCGATCGAAATACCTATAGTGAGCAGGGGCCTACCGGTATCCATGCCGACCTGTATCATCTTTCACTCGTATTCAGGGATCACCCGCGGGATTGCGGAGAAGATCGAGAAGGCCTGCGGGGGGAGGCTCATCGAGGTTGTTCCCCGGAAGGCGTACAATAAGCTGACCGTCTACCTTGCCGGAGGGAGAAGGGCCATGAAGGGGGAGGCGGACCCCGTCGACCCGGAAAGGATCGATGTCGCTGCCTGTGACCTGCTGGTGATCGGGACCCCGGTCTGGGCCGGAAATCCGACACCGGTCATCAATGGGGCCATAGCCGGCCTCGCGAACTGCGAGGGGAAGAGCGCGGTCCTCTTTGCAACATGCGGGGTGCAGGCCGGAAAAACGCTGGAGGTCATGACCCGGGCCCTGGAGACAAAGGGTGTAGTGGTCAAGGCATCAATTGTCTTCTCCCGAAAAGAGATCGGTGACGAGAAAAATGTTCAGGAACTGGTAGATGCCGTGAAGACCGCACAGGCTGCCGGGCCCTGAGTAAGGTGCGGCTTTGATCCCTCCCTGTCGAAAGACTCTATATCCCTGTCCGGCAAACCTGAGATCATGCGAAGGGATCTCCTTATCATCGCAGTGATCGTGCTGGCGGTCATTCTCGTCGTTGCCGTCGCCGCTTCCCTGCTCTTTGGCCCTGCTTCAGCCGACATCCTCTCGGTCTCGACAGACAAGGATCTCTACCATTCGAACGAGATAATGCACGTGACTGTTGAAGTGTCATCCTCGCGATCTCTCGACAACACCACCCTCCTGTTCTCCGGCATCGAGGACCGTTACGGGGACTTCAAGCTGAATGACACTCTGTCAGCCAACCTCACGCCGGGGACAAACACCCTCGTCTATGAGCACACGATGCCTTCCTGTTCCCATTGCTCCGGGCTCGATCCCGGCGACTACCAGTTCAATGTCACGCTCGGGCGAAACGGTGCCATCCTTGACACGGTAAACCACACCATCCGGATCGAGCAATGAGAAGTGAAACCATTTTTTTTGCCGACGATCCCGTTTGAACTTACCATCCCGCTTCGGCTCTTCTCCTGCAGATGGAGCGAGGTCTGGAGGTCGTGATGAGGATCTGTTCCGATGCATTCATCCCGAAGTCGACATCCCGGATGAGAATAACCTGACGGGCTATCCGGTCGGAACCCGCCTCATCGGGCAGACATTCGCACCCTCCATGTCTCCCGCGGCCCATGAGTACCTCTCCCGGATGGTGGGGGGGAGCTCGTCCTCCGGGATGGCGACGAAACCATAGTGGGTGTAGAAGCCGGTGAGGTTTCGCACCGAGTGCATGTACAGGGGGTCATGTCCGCAGGCCTCCACCAGCCCCCAGGTCGCGGCGTTGGCATGCCCGTGCCCCCGGTGCCGCTCCGGGGTGAAGATCCCGTCCACCTCGAATCCGTCCGGGTGCCACCGGCAGCGTGCCAGAGAGACCGCCTCGCCGCCGGCAAAGGCGGCAAAGATCCGGTCGATGTCCGGATCGCCGGTGGTCTGGTGGTAATCCACCCAGAGGGCATCGGCAACCGGGAACTCGGCGGAGAGCAGCTCCCGGACAATTGTTCCGCTCGAATGCCGGTTGCCCCGGGCCTCTGCCTCCTTCCCGGATGGTACCGGAAGGGGCGGGGCCTCCACGCCCCTCCCTTCGATCCGGTAGTTCTCTTCAGGGACCCGGATCACGAAGCGGGCTCCTTTCCCTGGCCTTCCTTCCTCGACCATGGTCATCCCGGTGACACCGAGGATCTGCCTGCAGATGAAGAGGCCGAGACCCGAGTGGCCGCCCGAGTCATAGGCAAAGATCTTCTCCTTCATGTCGGCAGGGATGCCGATGCCGTCATCCTCAATGATGAGATCGATACCCTCCGACGTCTGCCGGTAAGTCACGACCACGGAACTGATACTTCCCCCGTGCCGTATGGCGTTTTCCACCACATGGAGAAGCACGTTACCGAGCAGCGGGTCGGCGTAGATCTCGAGCCTTTCGGTCCAGAAACGGAGGGGCACCCCCGCGGTATTCTCCCTCACGCCCGAAGTTTCAAGCACCCGCTGTACTGCAACCCAGCCCGGTGGCGAGGTGCCGAGTTCCTGGTAGGTCCCGGTCAGGGTGAGCTGGCGGGCAAGGTTCCCTGCCATCGCTCTGACGCGGGAGATGAGGCCCGATGCCGGGCCTTCCCGGACACCGGCACCTGCGGAATCGATGGTGGCGATGATCTCGCCAAGCGTGCGGTGAAGATGGTCGGCCGAGATCCGGTTAAGGACGTGAAGCTTGTCGTTTGCAGCCTGGAGGGCATGTTCCGCGGCGACCCGGCGGGTCACGTCCACGAAAGTGATGATGGCCCTGTCAACGGGGAGGGCCGCCATGGAGAGGAGTACCTGCCGGGTCTCCCCTCCGGCCGTGGTCAGCCCCGTCTCCAGGGCATAGACCTTCTTTTCGCTGACAAACCGGGAGAGGATTTCCTTTGCCTCGTCCTTGTCCCAGAAGGAGGACAGGGGTGCTCCCTTCATGGCCGCATGGTCCAACCCGAGGATCGATGCGGCGTTCCAGTTAGCCTCTTCAACCACCCACCCATTTTCGTCGTGCCGGACGAGGATGCTCCCTCCCTCCGAATAGTCGAACAGCCCACGGTACAGGCTCTCCTGTCCCCGCAACCGGAGGGTAAGGAGGGCCACCAGGCCGCCGATGGCCATGACCACAACAACCCGGATGAGGGCCTCTGCTGCCGCCATCGTCGCTGCGCCTTCGAAGGTAATGACCATCAGGAGATATATCCCCCCGATCAGGCTGGAGAAGGGGAGTCCCCACCGGGGATACCGGTAGGAGGCAATAACCACAGGGATGTAGAGGAGGTGAGGGAGTACGATGGTTATTCCGGATATGAGCCCGGCCAGGTTTGCACCGAGAGCAATGACCGCGGTCGCGATGATCCCGATAT
>JAJRBS010000102.1 GCA_028679325.1 Methanoregulaceae archaeon
CGCTTTCGGAAGAGAAGGAAATGGAGATTGCATAACCTCATTTCCGGAAACCACTATTTTATTCCCGGTCCTTTTTCATTTGCCGGAAAACATTCGTCGCGGGCAAATCGACGATGGAGAAATGGTGATGGATCCCCTTCTGATGATTCATCAGGCACCGGTCCTTCTGGAGGAGTGGACCGGATTCCTTTCAACCGAAATTGTACCGATTCATCGACCCAACTCTTACCGCGTCTGTCCGGAGAATGTCGTTCCATCAGAAAAAACGTGATGGAGGACTGGTTCTTCCCTTGCGTATTGGTATTTCCGCAGGTATCAGAAGGGAGGTATTGCCTGGGGAGCCTCCCCCCGATCAGCCTCTTTCCGTCTCAGCTCGGCCATGGTGAGCATAAACTTCTCTATTGCCTCGTCGCCGACGGCATATCCTTTCCAGAGCCTGGTGTAGGGCTCTTCAGGCACAACGATGATTCCTCTCCTTTCTGCAATCTTGTCGAGGCTGTATGCTGCCGCTTTGTCGGCCGGGTACGCCCCCTCGGGAATTTTCTCCTGGCCGACACTGCCGTCAAGTCCCTTGCTGAAGATGGCGGTCGCAATAAAGGCAGGACAGAGTGCCGAGAAACAGATCCCTTTTCCGGCGTACTCGTACCGGAGTGATTCGGTCAGCCCGGTGACGGCGTACTTTGTTGTATTATAGAGTGACTGGAACGGCGGGGGTGTAATCCCGCCGATGGAAGACGTGTTCACGATGTGGCCGGACCCCTGCCTGAGCATGATCGGCACAGCGGCATGTATGCCGTAGATCACGCTCCAGAGGTTGGTATCAAGGATAGCTTTCCAGTTGGTAAGAGTGTCTTTTTCGAACGGGCCGGTATGACCGACTCCGGCGTTGTTGAAAAGCATATCCAGCCTGCCGGCTTCCACTGCAGTATTCCCGATTGCCTTCTGTACCTGTTCCTGGTCTGCCACGTCAACGATGATCGTGCGTAACCGATCCTTGTATCTGGCGAGTTGTCCTGCTGCCTGGGCCACCTTCTTTGGGTCCCGTCCTGCCATGAAGACTGTTGCTCCCCGCTTCAGGAGTTCTTCGCTCAGCGCATACCCGATGCCGGAGTTCGCACCGGTAACGATACAGATCTTGTTTTTAAAATAGCCTTCGTTATCCATGATCGGTTCCCTCGGATTCCCGGAACGTCGGACCCCGGGCATAAGGCAGGGGTGGCGGATCCTCCTGGAATGGCGATAGTTCCGGCTGTGATGCATGCTCACTTAAATCTTCTGTTTAGGAATACACCAGGATGGTCTGGATATGTCGAAGGATTCACGGATCCGATCTCCGTCCTCTGAAAGGGGATGATCCTGATTCACCGGAATAAATAAGTATGAATATTCGAATTACGCAGGTGCGGCTATTATCATTCGGGGGTAAGACTGCCTGGCCAGAGCACTCGGTGATGCATGTCGCAGAGGTGTGAAAGAAGCATGAGGAAAGGCTTGATAGTGCTGATACTGATCGTGGCGATGGCTGTCAGCATCGGTTCGGCACAGATTGAATCAGTATATTACTGCTACAGCAATGGCGAATGGAGATATTGCACGCCCGAGGAAACGATACTTGCAGAGAAAGCCGGGACCGCAGGAACCCTGAGATTCATCTCTGACGATGAGATCAGGTCTTTACTCTTCTCTCCCCGTCTGTCATTGGGTTACAACTGCAATCTTGCGACCCAGACCGTGGCTTCAGCAGTGATACCAGAGCCCACGCCAGTCGTGACACCCGTTTACCAGAAAATGGCCTACCGGTATTCGTTTACCTGGCCCCCCGTTACATACCCGACCTGCCCCCCCTGCCCCCCTGCCACCCCTATCCCTACCCCCACCCCCCCGGTTCCCGATCCAACCAGTTGCACGAATGACGCCCAGTGCGTGGCAGCTCAGTGTTGTCATCCCACGAGCTGCATCAACTCTCTCTACAGACCCAACTGTTCGGGCGTGGCATGCACCGCGGTCTGTACAGGACCTCTCGATTGTGGTGCCGGGCAGTGTCGCTGTGTCAACGGGAAATGCCAGGTTGTTCCCGGCCCCGGCCCTTCGCCAAGCCCGACCCAGACACCCACGACCACCGGAGTTTACATCAGCGACCTGAATGTCACCGCCGAATATGTCCGGCTGACTAATCCCGGCCCAAATTTTGTCGTTCTGACAGGATGGACGATCGCTGATAATGCCGGGAGACGTGTACGGTTCGTGAAAACAACGACTCCATCCGGAGCAATGGTCGATTCCACCATTCAGGGGTATTCAACGCTGACACTTATTACCGGAAGGGCTGGCGTGTCCACACCGACAGTCATCTATTATCCCCTGGAGATGTGGAACGATACCGGAGACACGGCATACCTGTACAATGCGGCAGGAACGCTGGTCAGCACAATGACCAGATAACCTTTTTTTTTAAAGAAAAGACTCCGAATCTTCTTATTCCTCATCTGACCTGAAAAAACAGGGTTCAACGTGCCGCTGTATTTCAGCCTGGCGACCTGCCGGGAATCCCCAATCTTTATCGCGTAGCTCTTAAGATTCTCCACCATGAATCCTAGGACTGCGTATCTCTTTACTCTAGTAACCCTGCTGTTCATCGTATGCACCGTGTCCGCCCTGACCTGGCAGGTTGAAACCGTTGATTCAGGTGGCTATGGTGAGTATACTTCCATGGTGCTCAATGCAGGCGGCGAACCCCGCATCAGCTATTACGACCGGGCACACGGGGATCTCAGGTTTGCAAAGAATAGCTATGATGGCGGGGGCTGGAAGATTGAGACAGTGGACTCGGCAGGGGATGTTGGTCTTTATACGTCCCTTGTCCTGAACGGTGCTGGTAATCCCTGCATCAGTTACTATGACTATACGAATAGCGCTCTGAAATATGCGGCATACAGCGGCTCTGCCTGGTCCGCCCAGACCGTTG
>JAJRBS010000198.1 GCA_028679325.1 Methanoregulaceae archaeon
TGCATCTGCCAGAGGCCGAGATGATCACGGCCAAGGCGGGAGAGGCTCCGGGAGAGTTCCTGCCGTGCGCCGGCGGCATCCCTCTTTGCAGACTTGGTGGCCTGGAAGGTGGCGCCTCTCCGGTCCGGGTAGTGGGTCCAGAACCGGCCCTGGTAGCTCTCGCTCCCGGCATAGGCCGGTGCCGAGTCGAAGTAGCGGATACCGGCCTGGTACGCTGCTTCGAGCACTGCCCGGGCCTCCTCCTCCCTTCCCGTGGTGCGGAGCACCCCTTCGCCCCCGAGCCCCACCCTTCTGCCATCCTTAAAAAGGCTCCGGAGCCTGCTCTCTCCTGCCATGGGGAGTATGCTTGCTGGGAGAAGGATAAAACATTCGGGAATTGATAACGTTCATGTGAGGAAAGACAAGGTCGCTCTGAAGCAGGTTCTCCTGGTTATGCCTCTCCCGCAGGAACGGGCAAAAGGTCTTATTCTTCAGCACCGGTATCTTCACCGTGAAAGACCGAATCCCCGTTCTCCAAAGGATGCAGCGATGAATACCGGTGACATCCCCTCCTTCCGGCTGGCCAGCCAGCAGCTCGGTCACACCACCATGACCAAGCCGGAAGGCATGGTCTGGTGGCTAGGAGCGGTCCAGGCCCAGGACTACGAAGGAGGGCTCTGGAGTATTGGTCTCCGCCTGCCGGGTTCAACCCGCCGTGATATCGAAAAAGCGCTCGATGACCGGAGGATCGTCCGCACCTGGGCCATGCGAGGGACCCTTCACATGGTACCGGCCGACGATGTCGGCTGGATCCTCTCCCTGGTTGCCCCCCGGATGGTCCGGGTGCATGCCCGAAGGGAGAAGGAACTCGGCCTCACAGGGGAGGACTTCATGAAGGGCAGGGAGCTCGTCACCGGCGCTCTTGAAGGCGGCCGGAGCATGACGCGGCCGGAGATCTACCGGGTCCTTGCCGAGGGGGGCGTCTCACCGGACGGACAGCGGGGTTACCACATCCTCTTCCGGCTTGCACTCAAAGCGGTGATCTGTTTTGGTTCCCGCAGGGGAAAGGAGCACAGCATCGTGCTGCTTGAGGAGTGGGTCGGGGATGGTGCTGATCTCGGAAGGGATGAAGCCCTGGCAGACCTCGCCCGCCGCTATTTCTCGAGCCATGGCCCGGCTACCCTCCAGGACTTTACCTGGTGGTCGGGGCTTCCTGCCGCTGATGCCCGGGAGGGGATGGCAGCCCTTGGCGGGGAGTTCACGACTCGTGCTGCCGGTAAAAAGACCCTCTTTATGGTGGCAGGACAGGGCCCGTATCCCGGCCGGGAGGCCCACCTGCTCCCTCCTTACGACGAGTTCTTCATCGCCTACCGGGACCGGAGCGCTTTCATCGACCCGGCCGACCTTGCCCGCACCGGGACCCGGCTCTCCAGCTTCCCTTTCATCATTGGCGGCCGGGCGGGCGGGACCTGGAAGAAGGTCCCGCGAAAAGAGGCGATGGTGATAAGGACCCGGTCCTTCACCCGACTTGACCGGGAAGACCTCAACGCCCTGGACGCTGCTGTCGGACGCTATGGAGATTATCTCGGGGTACACGGTGAACATCGCCACGAAGGGGATCCGCTCTCGCCTTGATCCAGGTACCAAGTCAGGGATTATCTTCATCATGGTGAGCGTCCTGACTACCGTACAAGGGGGACTTGCGCAATGGTGAAGGGTTTTGTTGCCGACCTCGGGCCGGCGGCACGGAAGAACATGGATTTCCGGAGGGTCCTCTACACCGGGTCATACAGCCAGCTGGTGCTGATGCGCCTCCGCCCGGCTGAAGACATCGGCGAGGAAGTGCATTCCGAGGTCGATCAGTTCTTCCGGGTCGAGGAAGGAGAGGGGATCGCGGTTATCGATGGCACCCGGTACACGCTCAGGACCGGGAGCGGGGTGATAGTGCCGGCAGGGGCAAAACACAACCTGATCAACACCTCGAGGACACTCGACCTCAAGCTCTCGACCATCTACTCCCCTCCGGAACACCGGGACCAGATCGTGCGCCGGTCAAAACAGGAAGCACACGCCCGGGAAGAGCACTTCGACGGGAAGACGACAGAATAGGCACTCAAATTTTTGACTTTCCGGTCCTGTTGATGGCCTGGTGACAAAGAGATCTTCTGCGCCAGACGATGAGCCCGACAAGATCTTCCCCTTCAGGTCGATATCACCCATATCCATCAGCACCGTGTGCCTCTCGGCCCCGGACCTGACTGTTATCAGGCACGAGAGCCCGTGTTCGGCACGTGGTACCCGGGGAGGCGGGACCATGAGACGGCGCACATCATCGGATCCCTGCCTCTGGACCACATCGGTGTAATTGTCTGTCAGGACCGTGATATCCATACCATCGGCTTTGCGGAGCTCAGCAGGGAATGTGCTTCCTTCACAGCAGTGACTGGGGAAAGGATATGATGAAACATCCGGACTCCCGAAGAACCTTCCTGGCCCGCCGGCGTGTATGGGACGGGGAGGGTGTAATCGTCGGATCCTGGAATTTTCCCAAAAAAATCATGCCGGTGAACAAGTTCGTGGAAAAGACCTTTGGACCCCTCTCTATCAGTTGCTTTAAGACCCCCCACACCCACATCTGGGAAAAGAAAGGGTTTTTGTATGGCTGACCGGAGATGGACCCTCTACCTTGCCGTTGCCCTGGTTGCCCTGTCGGCGGCCCTCTACCTCCTGCACTTTGCCCTCTTCCAGGATCCGTACCACATCTGGCTCTACCTGCTCGGGGACCTGGCCTTCCTTCCTATCGAAGTCCTGCTAGTGACTATCATCCTCCACCGGCTTCTCGAATTGCGGGACAGGCAGACGAGGCTCGAGAAGCTGAACATGGTGATCGGGACCTTCTTCTCAACGATTGGAACAGAGCTCCTCACCCTGTTCTCTGACCATGACCCCCGGATGCCGGAGTTCAGGAAGAGGATGGTTATCTCTGAAAAATGGTCACCTGAGGACTTTGCACGGCTGCAAGGTGAACTCACGCGGTATGCCTGTGATATCACCATTACCGAGATCGACCTGCCCGCCCTCCGTTCGTTCCTGGGAAAGAACGAGGACTTCATGATCAGGCTGCTCGAGAACCCCTTTCTGCTCGAACACGAGTCCTTTACCGAGCTCCTCCAGGCCATATTCCACCTGACCGACGAGCTCAAGCACCGGAACGACCTTATTGCTCTTCCCGAAAGCGACCTGCGCCATCTCTCGGGCGATGTCTGCCGGGCCTACCAGCTCCTGATCCGCCAGTGGCTGCAGTATGTCCTCTACCTGAAGGAGAACTACCCCTACCTGTTCTCGCTCGCCCTCAGGACAAACCCCTTCGATGAAAAGGCAAGCGTGATCGTCAGCTGACAGGACCGTGAGTCTTTGAAGGCCTCCTCCCCTGAATACCGCTGGCAGGCGAAAAACCGTGAGATCTTCTTTCGTGTTCTTTCGTCTGAGAGCGACGGGGAGACTGACAAAGCGCAGAAAAACAGCTGCCTGCCGGTACTGAGCAAGGAGGAACACGAGTTCTCCTTCAGGAACTAACGGGAATGAACCGGAACCAGAGCAACCGAAGGGTTACCTTTCAGGGCCCGGGAAATCGCCGGAAAAAGGGAACAGGCCGGATCAAATGAAAAATGATCCGGGTTAAAGAGCCAGGCTGGCGTTGCAGGTCTTATCCTGCAGCCGGGTCTGGTTCTTGGCCATATCGCGTATCCTGTCCCGGAGCTGATCGGCAGTTCCGGTGCTGTTCCCGAAGGCGTCTCCAGCCTGCGAACGCTTCTGTCCCATCGTCTGTCCACGGATCATCGAGCCATCCTCCTGCTGGAGAAGGCCGGCTGATGCCCCGGCAGACTGCATGCTGACCGATCCATGTCTCTGGCCTGCACTGGCATTCCCGGAACCCTGGCCCGATCGGGTCTGGTTCTCAATCATGTTCTTCAGCATGTCGCGTACCTGTTCACGGTTCTGGACCATGAGCATCTGGCCGCTGGTGGTATTCCCGGAACCCCCGGAACCCTGCTGCTGGCAGGAACGGAGCTGATCCTGGCTGCAGGTTCCGCTGGACACCTGCTGTGCCTGTTGGTTCTTTCCGGCAGATGCGCCCTTTCCTGATTCTCCTGCACCCTGCCCGGCTGCCATGGCAAACGCCGGGATGATGAGCAGGAGCAGGACGGCACAGACTGCAATTCTTTTTATCATGTGCTGGTCTCTCCTGGACAGGCGTTTCCGGAACCAAAAAGTCCCTGAACGCCGGTCTCTATCAGAAAATCAGCAGGGGTTATCAAACTTTTTCTCAAACCAGCAGCTACACATCAGGTCTCTATGAGAGCCTGACCCTCTTCCTGCCCGTCCGGGTGATTCAAAAAGTGGGTATGGGCTGCAGCTGCTTCCCGGGAAACCGGAGGCCTGAAGGAGAAGGCCCGAGCGAGGGCAGTCAGCGCTCCATCGGTAAGGTAGTAGGTGTTGGTCCGCCCGAAAGACCGGTTCTCGACCAGGTTGTCATCGATCAGCTGCTTCATCTGCCGGGTTACCGACGGGCCGGAAATACCGATCCCGTCAGCGAGGTTCTGGCGTGAAAGGCCGGGAGTCTGGTAGAGGAGTGCAAGAATATGCCGGGGGGTCTCGGACCAGAGGTAATGCCACATGACCTGTTCCCGGGGATCGAAGGCCCCCTGGTTCTGGAAGTACCTGACCACGGATGGCCGGGAGAGACAGGTTATTTTACCCGCTGCCTGGAGTTTCCACAGGTGGTAGCGGAGGGTGTTCTCGTTGATGGCAGTCACCGTGGCAAGGGTCACACTGTCGATCCCGGGATTCCGGCAGATCATGTCATAAATCGTCCGGCGCAGGTCGTGATCGAGGATGTTCTTCCGCGAGATCCTCCGGTATCCACCGAAGAGGAAAAGGATCGAAGAGAAGAGCGGGAGTCTGGTCGGATCCGGGGGTGAAGAGAGAGGGACTCCGGAGTCCTCTCCGTCGATGAGGTCCTCCTCCCGTCGCGACCGCGGCTTGTTGTCGGGTTGCCCGTTCTCTTCGCGTTCTTTTGGGGCCGGTGAAGTAGCGGGCG